>NZ_JBFTMK010000075.1:0-12271 GCF_056396965.1 Pseudomonas sp. 05N434 | reverse complement strand
GCAGTTGAGCGATTTCGTCCGGGGTTCGTTGCAGCATGGGCATCGGTACTTGCAGGTTGATATCGGCATACAAGGTGTCGAAATCTCCATGAAAGTTAACGGGGGGCGGGCTGGCATTGCGGCCCACCTCTATGCCGTGGTCTATCTCCATATGCAGGCTGCGCTCGGGAAGTACTTCCTCGATACGCAAGCCGATACCGCCATTCAGTTCGCTGAGGCCGGCAATGCCTCTAAAGGTATTGGTGTTTTCCTGGCCCGTCAGCACGACCCATTTACCTGATCTGCCAAGCGCTTCATTGGCACGCATGATCGTGGTGGTGAGGTAGTTTTTAATGGATTGTTCCTGAACATCAATGAGGGACGATTCTGGATATCGGTAACTTGCCAGGCAATCGGTCGACTGGATCCGGATACCGTTCTCGCGAGCCACCTTGACGACCTCAAGAGGGGTGAACTGCCCGGCAGGATCGCTTTGTAACTGTTTCAAATACTTTTCGAGCATGCCGTCCATCTTTGCGCCTCTGCCGAAAATATTCAGGTCCATTTGATTGAAGTCATTGAGCAAGCGATGCATATAGATCGTCTTGACGCCTTGCCTGGCCAACGTCTGCATGTTCTCGATGAGGAACCGCATGCTGGCAATACGATCCTGGCTTTCTCCAATCACTAATCCCGGCGAAGCATCGAATATTTCCTGAATGAGTTCCGGGACAGTCATCGACGGCGTGATGACGGGTTGTACCGGGCGTGTCGGCAATGAGGCAAAAAAGTTTTCTTTGGAGAAGAAAGCACGAGCATCTCTCAATAGAGCTGTGCGATGTCCCGCGACGAACTCTTCATAGGGTGTCACCCCTTGTATGCGTCCGTTGGGAAGGTTGATTATTTTTATGTGCGTTTCTTTCTTACCTAGCCCCAGGAAGTTGAGCGACCGCCCATTGGAGGTGTCGTACTTCGTCGAGGGCACGCTAAATGATTCCGGTGGTCGGACATGGTCGGGAAACCGGGAAGGACCCGGAACAGCGGCGAGGTCGTCGTTGCCACCACCCTTCAAACCGGATTTGGGCGTCAACTCCCACTCGCCATCGGCGTTCAAACGCACGGGGATCGATCCTGAGGACGCGTGAGGGTTTGCCGGGTCGATGATGGCCCAGGTGCCGCCGCCGTTGATGTCGGTTTCGTAACGCACGTAATAGGCTGCGTCGTTCATCATGATGGCAGTCGAGGGGTTGGAGTTGAGCGAGTAGATGCCCTGGAACTTGCCGCTGGTGGCAAGTGGCGCCTCACTTTCCAGAATCTCGTTACTTTGCCAGTGCTCCGGTACTTCAAGGTTCTGTGCCGGCGCCGGTTTCAGGGGGATGAACTCTGGAAGTTGAGTGGTTGCGCGCCCTGAACCGTCGGACAACTCCTGTTCTTGCGTACCGATCGGTTCGGCAGGATTGTTGGCCTCCCGCAGCCTGGCCATTTCGGCGGCTTCGGCGGCCTCGGCCGAAGCGCCGACCTCTTCCAGAACATCGACCTCCTTGAGCAGCGGAAGGTTGAACAGAAGGTTGATGCCAGCCAGCACGGCGCCTTTTACGCCGGCCTTGCGCTCCGCTACCGTTTTGCCGTTCACGGCCTTGTCGATGTTCAAGCCCATTGAGGCGATGCTGGCGCCAATCACCGGCAGTGCAATCGGCCAGCCGAGCAGCGCCAGCGGCCCGAAGACGTGCAGGCCGGCGCTCAGGTAACCCAGCCACATGCCTTTACGCAGTTGTCCGTTGGTCACCAGAGACAGATCGGCCTCTTGCGACATTGCGCTCTGCACATTACGGCTCAACCAGGAAAACGCGTCACCGCTGATGGTGATGTTTTTTTGATTGATCAGATGGTGATCGTATTTGCCCCACGTGCCCACCAACTGGTTCATCAGGGGCGTAATGTTGTCGTGGATCTCCTGACGCACCGACAGCGGGAAGTGAGTCATGAACTCGGTATAACGCGCGTCATCGTTCATTTGCAGCAGGATCCACCAGTGCATGTCCGTCAACGTCGGGTGCACGTGAAACGCTTCTGTGGCCCCCGGGACATAGGTGATTTGCCGTCCGCTACCGTCATCGATACGCAGAATATCCGTGGCGACATGCCCCGCGACGTCCAGGGCGCACACCCGCAGATCTGCTGGTGCAGAGGTTTGCGCACGCAAGGTCTCCAGGGAGATCGGCCAGCATTTGTCAGCGGCGACGGCCCGGATGACGGTTTGGAACTCTTCCTCCTGCAGCGTACCGTTTTCCCGCGCCTCGATGGCTTTACTCAGATAGTTGCATTTCGCCAAGGTCCGGTAGTCATCGAAATGCGCGCTCCAGTAGGCGTTCAGCTTGTCCCGGTAACGGTCACTGAAGGTCTCGTGCCAGAAATCCTTGAGCACTGCGCTGGGGTACATCCGGACTTCGTTGGTTTCGTTGTAAATGCTGGCGGTTGCGTCGGCGGTGTAAAACCCGCCGTAACAGTCCAGCTGATCGAAATAGTCCTGATCAGTGACGTAGTACCGATGAATCACCAGCTGCGTCAGGGTCATTGACTGACTGGGTTTAGGGTAGTGCTCCCAACCCAGGAAGGTCTGGGTGCTGCTGGCCGTGACATTGCCAAAGCGATGCCACCAGACCTGATCCGGGTCCAGGCCGGTAATGCCGTGTTTTTTCAGGATTTCGGTGGCCATCACATGGGCTTCTTCGTGCAAATCGGGACAGGCAGTCACGATGACGGGCGCGATGGTCAGAAGGTGTTGTTTGTCTSCGGTATCGGGCAGCGTTTCACTTGTTTGATCGGTAGGCATGTTCTCGCTCCTTGAGAAATGGGCTGAGAGGATTGCCCATTTGCTCGAGGGAGGTGCACTACATAGTTATGTACAAACACGATTCTGGAACGTGTAGGGTCAGCGCCGTGCCACATCCGAAAAGTAGAACTTGTCGAGGGTATGCCGCGATTCGGTGTACTCGAACTGGCGGCCGTCCTGCAGGAAGGTCTGGTTGCTGACCACAATCACATGGCTCTGGCCGTCGAGGTCCAGGTGTTGCTGGTCGTCCTTGCTGCGCGGCACCGCTTCGATGGTGCGCTGGGCATAGGCGATCTGCAGTTGCAGGGTTTGCTCGATGAAGGCATAGATCGAGTGCTCGGCGATTTCGCGGGACAAGCCGGGAATCACGTCGCTGACGAAATGGTTGATGTCCAGGATCACGCGTTTGCCGTCGATCCGCCGCACGCGCTTGATCCGCGTGATCACGCTGCCCTCAGCCGCCTTGATGTGTTCGAGCAGCGGGCCTTCGAGGGGAATCTGGGTGAATTCGACCACTTCRGTGCTGACGTCGTTGCCCAGTCGCGGGTAGGTTTCCTGGAAGCTGACGATGCCGCCGAGCTGAAACTCGATCGGGTTGGTGGACAGCACGAAGGTGCCTTTGCCGTGGACTTTCTGGGCGAAACCGCGCTCCTGCAATTGCTCGATGGCCTTGCGCACGGTGCCGCGACTGGCCTGGTAGCTGTCCATCAATTCGGTTTCGGAAGGCAATCGGGCGCCGCGTTCCAGACGTTCGGTGGTAATGCTGGCAAGCAGATCGCTGTAGATCTGGTTGTATTTACTCATGGGGATGGCTCTGTGCCGCGTTGTGCTCAAGGTTTTGAACCTTAAGGGCAGGGTAGGGGTTTGTCCATGCGGCTTTGGGTTTCTTTGACTTAGGGGGTAGGAAATATCGCCGCCTGTCGGGTTCAGGATAAACAAAATCAAACTCGTCTGTACGAGTTGTTGCTTTAACTCGTACAGACGAGTATTTTTCGCTTCGGCGTGCTGCCAATAACAAAAAACTACAGCGGAAGAACAAGCATGAGCCATGACTATCCGAACATCGTCACCGAGCTGCTGCAAAGCCTCGGTGGCAGCGACAACCTCGAGCAGGCCGCGCACTGCGTCACACGCCTGCGCCTGGCCCTCAAGGACCCGAGCCTGGTCGACAGCGCCACGCTGAACCGGATCGATCTGGTCAAGGGTTCGTTCTATACCGGCGGCCTGTTCCAGGTGGTGATCGGCCCTGGCGAAGTGGAAAAGGTCTACGCCGAGCTGCGCCGACAGACCGGTCTCGCCGTCTCGACCATCGCCGACGTCAAACAGAAAAGCGCCGACAAGATCAACGCCATGCAGCGACTGGTGCGGGTGTTTTCCGACGTATTCATGCCGATTCTCCCGGCGCTGATCATTGCCGGCCTGCTGATGGGCATCAACAACCTGATCGGCGCCAAGGGCATGTTCATCGAGGGCAAGACCCTGCTGGACGCCTATCCGACGCTGGACGGGCTCTGGAGCCTGATCAACCTGATGGCCAACACGTCCTTCGTGTTCCTCCCGGCGCTGGTGGGCTGGTCGGCGGCCAAGCGCTTTGGCGGCAGCGAAATCCTCGGCATTGTGCTCGGCCTGATGCTGGTGCACCCGGATCTGCTCAACGCCTGGAACTACGGCAAAGCGGTGGCCGGGCTTGAGGGGCAGAGCTTGCCGTACTTCGACATCCTCGGTGTGTTCCAGATCGAGAAAGTCGGTTATCAGGGCCAGATCCTGCCGATCCTGCTGGCGGCCTATGTGATGAGCGTCATCGAAAAGTGGTTGCGGGCACGGGTGCCGAACGCCATTCAACTGCTGGTGGTGCCGATCACCACCATCGTCGTCACCGGTGTGCTGGCGCTGGCGGTAATTGGTCCGGTGACCCGCCATCTGGGGATTCTCATCACTGAAGGCGTGGTCACCCTGTTCGACCTGGCGCCGATGGTTGGCGGGGCGATTTTCGGCCTGCTCTACGCACCGCTGGTGATCACTGGCATGCACCACATGTTTCTGGCGGTCGACCTGCAACTGATCTCCACCCAGGGTGGCACGTTCATCTGGCCGATGATCGTCATGTCCAACCTCGCCCAGGGCAGCGCGGCACTGGGGGTGTTCTACATGACCCGTAATGTACGGGACAAAAGCATGGCCTCGACCTCGGCGATTTCTGCCTACTTCGGCATCACCGAACCGGCCATGTTCGGGGTCAACCTGCGCTACAAGTTTCCGTTCTATGCGGCCCTGATCGGCTCGGCCCTGGGCTGCATCTTCCTGTCGCTGAACAAGGTCCAGGCCTCGGCGATCGGCGTTGGCGGCTTGCCCGGTTTCATCTCGATCATCCCGCAGTTCATTCCGATGTTCGTGGTCGGGATGGTGATTGCCATGGTCGTGCCGTTTGTTTTGACCTGCGGGTTGAGCATGAAGATTGTCCGGCCCGGGTATCGGGTCGCCTGATAGATCGCATTCGCAGTACCTATTCAAAAAGGAATCCGCCATGCAAGACTGGCAACGTTCGGTGATCTACCAGATCTATCCGAAGAGTTTTCACAGCCACGCCGGCAACCCCACGGGGGATTTGCTCGGCGTCGTGGCCAAGCTCGATTACCTGCACTGGCTGGGTGTCGATTGCCTGTGGATTACGCCGTTCCTGCGTTCGCCCCAGCGTGACAACGGTTACGACATCAGCGATTACTACGCCATCGACCCGAGTTACGGGACCATGGCTGACTGCGAGTTGCTGATTGCCGAAGCCGGCAAGCGCGGGATCAAGCTGATGCTCGACATCGTGGTCAACCACACCTCGATCGAACACACCTGGTTCCAGCAGGCCCGAAGCAGCCTCGATAGCCCTTACCGCGACTTCTATATCTGGCGCGACCAGCCGAACAACTGGGAATCCAAGTTCGGCGGTTCGGCTTGGGAGTACGAAGCCCAGACCGGTCAGTATTACCTGCACTTGTTCGACCACACGCAGGCCGACCTGAACTGGGACAACCCCAGGGTGCGCGCTGAAGTCTTCAAGATGATGCGGTTCTGGCGCGACAAAGGCGTGGGCGGTTTCCGTCTGGATGTGATCAACCTGATTTCCAAACCGGCGGATTTCCCTGAGGACAACACTGACGGTCGACGTTTTTACACCGATGGCCCGAACGTCCACGAGTACTTGCAGCAGATGCACCGCGAAGTGTTCGAAGGTCATGACCTGATCAACGTCGGCGAGATGTCGTCCACCAGTCTGGAACACTGCATTCGCTACTCGCGGCCGGAGTCGAAAGAGCTGTCGATGACCTTCAACTTTCATCACTTGAAGGTTGATTACCCGAACCTGCAAAAGTGGATTCGCGCCGATTTCGATTTCCTCGAACTCAAGCGCATCCTCTCCGACTGGCAGACCGGCATGCAGGCCGGCGGTGGCTGGAACGCGCTGTTCTGGTGTAACCACGACCAGCCGCGGGTGGTTTCGCGGTTTGGTGATGACGGCGAGCATCGGGTGGTGTCGGCGAAGATGCTCGGCACCGCGCTGCATTTCCTCCAGGGCACGCCGTTTGTGTATCAAGGCGAAGAGCTGGGCATGACCAATCCGGGGTTTGATCACATCGATCAGTACCGCGATGTCGAGACTCTGAACATCTTCCGGCTCAAGCGCGAGGCCGGTGCCAGCGACGCCGACAACATGGCGGCGATCATGCAAAAGTCTCGGGACAACAGCCGCACGCCGATGCACTGGAGCGCCGAGCCGAACGCCGGTTTCAGCGCTGTCGAACCGTGGATCGGGGTGCCGGCCAATGCCACGCAAATCAACGTCGCCCACCAACTCGACGACCCGGATTCGGTGCTGCATCACTACCGTCAGCTGATTGCCCTGCGCCGCAGTGAAGCGCTGATGTCCGATGGCGTGTACCGGCAGTTGTTGCCTGAACACACGCAAATCTGGGCGTACGTGCGTGAAGGCAATGGTGAGCGTTTGCTGGTGCTGAATAACTTTTATGGCACACCGTGCGAAGTTGAACTGCCGCCGGAGGTGATCAGCGAAGCGATGGCACAACGTCTGGTGATCAGCAATTACCCGGACTGTCCGCCACAACATCGGCAGGTCTTTTTACGGCCCTATGAGTCGTTCGTTCTGCACCTGACCAACATTTAAAAACACCGTTTCGAACAACACGCAGAACACTGCGCGGGGGAGTTTTGCGCGCTGGTTTTGCTGCATCACACAATAAAAATAATGAGGTGGTTCTTGAAAACAACAATAAATCGCAGTCTTGTAGCGGCGGGCATGTGCCTGGCGTTACCACTGTCAGCCCAGGCGCTGGAATTCGCCGGTTACTTGCGCAGCGGCGTCGGGACCTCGGTTAACAGCGGTAAACAGCAGTGTTTCCAGCTACCGGGAGCGCAGACCAAATACCGCTTGGGTAACGAGTGTGAGCAGTACGCTGAACTTGAATTGCGCCAGGATCTGTACACCCTGGACGATGGTTCGGTGCTCAGCGTCGACGGCATGGCATCGCTGTATAACCAGTACGACAAGGACCTGACGTTCAACGGTGACAACGGCTCGGTGCGCATGCCGCAGATGTACGCGCAATGGTCGAACATGCCCAGCCTCAATGGTGGTTCGCTGTGGGCCGGTCGGCGTTACTACAAACGGAATGACATCCATATTTCCGACTTTTACTACTGGAACCAGAGCGCCACCGGCGGCGGTATCGAGGACGTGCTGATCGGCGATCTGAAGTACAGCTACGCCTTCTCGCGCAAGGACAACCTGTACCAGAAGGACTACATCAACCGTCACGATTTCAACGTCGCCGGCTTCAACACCAACCCCGGCGGTGAGTTGGAGTTCGGCTTGAGCTACATCGACAAGCCCGACAGCCGCGACGCTCACCGTGGCTGGGCGATCACCACCCAGCATGTGCAGAAAGGTTTCCTGGGCGGCAAGAACAAACTGGCCTTTCAGTACGGCGAAGGCCCCGGCACGGGGTTGGGCTATACCGGTAACGTGAAGCTGGACGACAGCAGTAAAAGTTATCGCGTGGTGGAGTTCTTCGACTGGCAAGTGACGCCGCGCTTCGGCGGGCAGGTCGAGGCGGTTTATCAGAAAGACATTCGCCCCGACGGCGCTGACCAGAACTGGATTTCCCTCGGGATTCGCCCAGCCTATGCGATCACCGAGCAAATCAAACTGGTGACCGAGCTGGGCCATGATCAGGTCGAGGCCACAGGCGGCACGCGCAAAYTGAGCAAGTTCACCATCGCTCCGACCTGGTCACCCAAGGGCCCGGAATTCTGGGCGCGCCCCGAGGTGCGTCTGTATTACACCTATGCCAGCTGGAACGAGGCGGCCAAACGGGCGGCCAATGAACTGGCGGCAGGTTCGGCGTTATCCGACACCGGTGCCTTCGGCACGGCGCGGCATGGTTCGAACGTCGGATTGCAGGTCGAGTACTGGTGGAAATAAGCGATGCTGTCGGGGCCTCGCGCTCCATCGGCACTTCAAAGAACAAAACAGCAGGTGACGTCATGGCCACACCCCAACAATTGCARCTGCTGGCWCCYTTRTCCGGCGTGCTGATGSCGCTGGACCAGGTGCCYGAYCMGGTGTTTKCCRGKCGSATSATCGGYGACGGTYTGTGCATCGACCCGACYTCGTCCACCTTGTGCGCACCGCTGGCTGGAGTGATCAGCAATGTGCAGGCCAGCGGGCATGCCGTCAGCATCACCGACGACAACGGCGTGCAGGTGTTGATGCACATTGGCCTCGACACCGTGAACCTGGCCGGCAAGGGCTTCACCCGATTGGTGGAGGAAGGTCAGCGGGTTGAGGTGGGGCAGGCGCTGATCGAGTTCGATGCCGATTACATTGCCTTGAACGCCCGCAGTTTGTTGACCTTGATGTTGGTGGTCAGCGGTGAGCCGTTCACTTGGCTGACGCCTGAAACGGGCGTAGTGGAAAGTGGTCAGTTGCTGCTGAGTTTGAGTCCGTCTGAAGTAGCGGCCGATGAGCTGGAGGAAGGCGAGGCACTGTTCTCAAAACCGCTGACGCTGCCCAATCTCAATGGCTTGCACGCCCGCCCTGCGGCGGTGTTTGCCCAGGCGGCGAAAGGTTTTTCGGCGAGTATTTGTCTGCATAAACAGCAGGACAGCGCGAACGCCAAATCCCTGGTGGCGATCATGGCGTTGCAGACCGCTCACGGCGACATCGTGCAAGTCAGCGCGGCGGGCGCGGATGCCGAAGTGGCGATCAAGACCCTGGTCGAGTTGCTGGCTGCCGGGTGCGGAGAAGCCGTGACGGTGATGGCAGAGGTTGAAACGGTTGCGGCTGATGCTTCATCGCTGAAGGTGCTGCACGGCGTCTGTGCATCGGCGGGGTCGGCGTTTGGTCAGGTGGTGCAGATCGCGCAGCAGACCCTTGAAGTCATTGAATCCGGTCGGGGCGCGCAAGTTGAGCGCGAGCACCTGTCCCAGGCGTTGGCGACGGCGGTCCTGGACCTGCAGCAGTTGCGTGACCAGGCCACGGGGGACGCCCAGGCAGATATCTTCAAGGCGCATCAGGAACTGCTCGAAGACCCAAGCCTGCTGGATCAGGCCCTGGCACTGATCGACGCCGGCAAAAGCGCCGGTTTCGCCTGGCGGGCGGCCACAGAGTCGACGGCTACCTTGTTCAAAAAACTGGGCAATGCCTTGCTGGCCGAACGGGCAGCGGATTTGGCCGACGTTGGTCAACGGGTGCTCAAGTTGATTCTCGGCGTAGAGGATCAAGCGATGGAGTTGCCGGAAGGGGCGATTCTGATTGCCGAGCAACTGACGCCCTCCCAGACCGCTGGCCTGGACACGCGCAAGGTGCTGGGGTTCGCGACGGTCGGCGGTGGCGCCACCAGTCACGTGGCGATTCTCGCCCGGGCCTTCGGCTTGCCGGCGATCTGCGGTTTGCCGGTTCAGGTGCTGACACTGGCCAATGGCACCCGGGTTTTGCTCGATGCCGACCAGGGCGAGTTGCAGCTGGATCCCGAACTGGCCGCCATCGAGCAGTTGCAAGCCAATCGTCAGCGACAAAAGAAACGCCGGCAATATGAATTGGAAAATGCCGCGCTGGCTGCCTGTACCCGCGATGGTCATCACGTTGAAATCACCGCCAACATCGCTTCGCTGGCCGAAGCTGAGCAGGCCATGACACTGGGCGGCGAGGGCGTCGGTCTGTTGCGTTCGGAGTTTCTTTATCTGGATCGCAACCATGCACCGAGCCATGACGAGCAAGCGTCCACCTACAGGGCCATCGCCCGAGCATTGGGGCCTGCGCGCAATCTGGTGGTGCGGACCCTGGATGTCGGCGGCGATAAACCATTGGCCTACGTGCCGATGGACCGCGAAACCAACCCGTTCCTGGGCATGCGCGGCATTCGTTTGTGCCTGGAGCGTCCGCAGCTGTTGCGCGATCAGTTCAAGGCGATCCTGAGCAGCGCCGGGTTGGCTCGGCTGCACATCATGTTGCCGATGGTCACGCAGTTGTCGGAGTTGCGGCTGGCCCGTCAGCTGCTTGAAGAGGAAGCGCTGGCAGCAGGACTCACGGAACTGCCGAAACTGGGGATCATGATCGAAGTGCCGGCAGCGGCGCTGATGGCGGATCTGTTTGCGCCCGAGGTGGATTTCTTCTCCATTGGCACCAACGACCTGACCCARTACACCCTGGCCATSGACCGCGATCACCCGCGGCTGGCCAGCCAGGCGGATAGCTTTCATCCATCGGTGCTGCGCTTGATCGCCGGTACTGTGAAAGCCGCCCATGCCCATGGCAAATGGGTCGGTGTGTGCGGCGCCCTGGCTTCGGAACATCTGGCGGTGCCGTTGTTGCTGGGGCTTGGCGTGGATGAGTTGTCGGTGAGCGTGCCGCTGATTCCGGCGATCAAGGCGGCGGTTCGCGAAGTCGACCTGCTGGACTGTCAGGCCATCGCCCAGCAAGTGCTGGGGCTGGAAAGTGCCGAGCAGGTACGCGAGGCATTGCGGCTGCACCACGAGGCGACGGTCGATACTTCACTGGTTCTGGAGAACTGAGCATGTTCGAGAAAATGCAGCGGGCGTTCTGGAAAGCGTTGACCCCGGATCTGGTGGTAGATGAGCCAAAACCGGTGGCTCAAGCCGTTTCCGGTCTGGCACCGAATGTCGTGGCCGCACTGGGCGGTGCGGATAACCTCAAGTCACATCAGCCCATGGCGCTGACCCGGATGCGGGTGGAGTTACGGGATGTGGCGCGGATGGATCGGCAGGCGTTGACGGCGGCTGGAGTGCCAGGCGTGATGATGCTGGACGGTGGAGTGGTGCATCTGCTCACCGGTTTGCAGTGATCGTTCCCACGCGTTGCCCTTACTGTTTCTCATCCGCAGGTGTATCGTATTCGCCTTTTGCAGGCACCGCGCCTGTGGCTGATACGTGAGGTAGTTGAGTTCATGTCCTTTACCCGTCGACAAATACTCGGTGGTCTGGCCGGTCTTGTGGTGGTTGGCGTGGGGGCCGGTGGCGCGTCGCGTTACTGGCTGGGCAAGATGGCCGACGCTGAGGCCGGCCACGACTATGAGCTGATCGCCGCCCCGCTGGACGTCGAACTGGTGACCGGGCACAAGACCGAGGCCTGGGCGTTCGGCCCCTCGGCGCCGGGCACTGAGTTGCGCGTGCGTCAGGGCGAATGGCTGCGGGTGCGTTTCATCAACCACTTGCCAGTGGCGACCACCATTCACTGGCACGGCATCCGTCTGCCGCTGGAAATGGACGGCGTGCCCTACGTGTCGCAATTGCCGGTACTGCCGGGCGAATACTTCGACTACAAGTTCCGTGTGCCCGACGCCGGCAGCTATTGGTATCACCCGCACGTGAACAGCAGCGAAGAACTCGGTCGCGGGCTGGTCGGTCCGCTGATCATCGAAGAGCGCGAGCCCACCGGTTTCAAGTACGAAAAGACCTTGAGCCTCAAGAGCTGGCATGTCGATGAAGAAGGCGCTTTCGTGCCGTTCAGCATTCCTCGTGAAGCGGCCCGTGGCGGTACGGCTGGGCGCCTGTCGACCATCAATGGCATCTCGCAAGCAGTGATCGACTTGCCTGCCGGGCAGATCACCCGCGTACGCCTGCTCAACCTCGACAACACCCTGACTTATCGCCTCAACATCCCCGGCGTCGAGGCGCAGATCTATGCGCTGGATGGTAATCCCATCGAACCGCGCCCACTGGGCAAGGAATACTGGCTCGGCCCGGGCATGCGCATTTGCCTGGCAATCAAGGCTCCGCCGGCCGGCGAAGAACTGTCCCTGCGCAACGGTCCGGTACGCCTGGGCACCTTGCGCTCAGTGGCCAATACCGACGCGCCGACCGAGTGGCCGCCGGCACTGCCCGCCAACCCGGTGGCCGAGCCAGACCTGGCCAATGCCGAGAAACTCAACT
>NZ_JBFTMK010000074.1:12286-31744 GCF_056396965.1 Pseudomonas sp. 05N434 | reverse complement strand
GCCTTAGGCGATCTGCTCAAAAGGCGTTTCGAATTCAGGCTGCAGGGCGGGCAGCCCGAACGCGGCCCTTGCCGCATCGCAATCCACGTTCGCCTCGCCATTGGCCCAAGAGGCGTCGAACTCCCGACAAGTGCTGGAGCGCTGATCATAAATCGAGCACTGCACGGTGCTGCCCACTTCACCCACCAGACCGACACAGCGAACAGGTTTGCAGTCTGTGCCCAGCATGGCCACCCGGCTGGGGCTGATGGACGTGACCAGTTCGTCAGGCACCGTGCCCCCGGCCGAGGTGCATTCACCCCAGAAAAAAGACACGCGGAAATGAGAACAGCAGGCACCGCAATTCAGACACGGACTGGCTTCGGACATGGGCAATGATCAAAGGAGGAATGGGAACGGGGTGGGCAGACAAGGCCGCTATTCTAGGCTTCGCCATGCCGTTGGGAAGGGGGGCGCAGAGGTATTTTTCCAGTCTGCGACTGATGGTGAAAAACCTGGCTTCCTGACAGCACTGATCCCACAGGTTGTGCGTGGCGCCATGGGCTGATATCAGCCTTGCGAATAATGACAGACAGCCCTGACGGGCCTGACTAGATTGGAGGTTCCGGGGACAGTGACGGCCCCAACAACAATAAAAAGAGACGGACCCATGCAGAACTCGACCCAAGCGGCGAATGCCTGGCGCATTCTGTTCCTGTTGTTCCTGGCCAACCTGTTCAACTTCTTCGATCGCACCATTCCGGCGATCATCATCGAGCCGATCCGCATGGAATGGCACCTCAGCGACTTTCAGCTGGGGATCATCGGGACTGCATTCACCATCGTTTACGCCATTGCCGGCCTGCCTCTGGGGCGATTGGCCGATACTGGCTCGCGCAGCAAACTGATGGGCTGGGGCCTGGCGGCATGGAGCGGGCTGACTGCGGTCAACGGGTTGGTGGGCAGTTTCTGGAGTTTCCTGATCGTGCGGATGGGCATCGGCATCGGTGAAGCCAGTTACGCGCCGGCTGCCAACTCGCTGATCGGCGACTTGTTCCCGGCGCATCGTCGGGCGCGGGCCATGGGCATTTTCATGCTCGGCTTGCCGCTGGGCCTGCTGCTGGCGTTCTTCACCATTGGTGCGATGGTGAAGGCGTTCGACAGCTGGCGTGCGCCGTTCTTTATCGCGGCGGTGCCGGGGTTGATCCTGGCGGTCTTCATGTTCTTCATCAAAGAGCCGAAACGTGGCGCGGCGGAAAGCGTGCAGGTTTCACAGGAGCGTGTGGACCGGCCGATCCGTCGAGTGCTGGCGGTGCCGACTTTTCTGTGGCTGGTGATGGCGGGGCTTTGTTTCAACTTCGCCACCTATGCCTGCAACTCGTTTCTGGTGCCGATGTTGCAGCGTTATTTTCTGATGCCGTTACAGGACGCGGCGGTGGCGACCGGGGTGATCGTCGGAGTGACCGGGTTGTTCGGCCTGACATTAGGCGGATGGATTGCCGACAAGATTCACCAGCGGGTGGCCAACGGGCGACTGCTGTTCGCCGCGTTCAGCCTGATCATTTCGACGTTGTGCACGGCTTGGGCGCTGCATGCCGGGCGGATCGAGATCGGGGTATTTGTCGCGGTATTCAGCCTGGGGTGGTTATTCGCCTACAACTTCTACACCTGCGTGTACACGGCGATTCAGGACGTGGTCGAACCACGCCTGCGGGCGACGGCGATGGCGTTGTTCTTTGCCGGGTTGTATCTGTTGGGCGGTGGTTTGGGGCCGGTGGTGGTGGGCGGTCTGTCCGATCACTTCGCCCATACCGCGATGCTCTCGGCGGGTGCCGAGCAGATGACCGAGGCATTCAAGGCTGTCGGCCTGCATGACGCGATGTACCTGATCCCGGTGGCGCTGTTTTTCACCATGATGTTTCTGTTTTTGGCATCGCGGTGTTTTGTGCGGGATGCCAAGCGGATGAAAGAAGGGTTGGTGGCGGTGGTTGAGCCAAAGGGTGCTGCGGTCACAGCCTGAGGATTGATCGTTCCCACGCTCTGCGTGGGAATGATCGGCGGGCGGGACAAGGCAAACAAAAAGGCCCGCATCGCTGCGGGCCTTTTCATTTTTGGCGATGGAGCAGGGCGGTTTAGCCCGCTACCAACACCCGAATCGCTTCCAGTCGCAATGCCGCTTTGTCGAGCATGGCCAGGCCTTGCTCGCGCTGCTTGCGCAGGGCAACCAGTTCGCTGTCGCGCACGGTCGGGTTGACCGCTTGCAAGGCGGTCAGGCGCGCCAGTTCTTCGTCGGTATCGGCCGCCAGGCGACGTTGTGCCTCGGCCACGCGCTCGGCGTGACGCGGGGTGATCTTCTCTTCGCCGGCGTTGATCCGTGGCGTCAGCTGGTCGCGCTGGGCCTGGATGAACTTGTTGGCGCTGGCGCGGGGCACGCTTTCCAGTTGATCGTTCAGGGTTTCGAACGACACCCGGGCCGACAGGTCATTGCCATTGGCGTCGAGCAGGCAGCGCAGGGCGGCCGGCGGCAGGTAACGGCCCAGTTGCAGCGAACGCGGGGCAACCACTTCGCTGACGTAGAGCAGTTCCAGCAACACGGTGCCCGGTTTCAGCGCCTTGTTCTTGATCAGCGCCACGGCGGTGTTGCCCATCGAGCCGGACAACACCAGGTCCATGCCACCCTGAACCATCGGGTGTTCCCAGGTGATGAACTGCATGTCTTCACGAGACAGCGCCTGGTTGCGGTCGTAGGTGATGGTCACGCCTTCGTCGTCGCCCAGCGGGAAGCTGGCGTCGAGCATTTTTTCGCTGGGCTTGAGGATCAGCGCGTTTTCCGAATGGTCTTCGCTGTCGATGCCGAAGGCGTCGAACAGGGTTTCCATGTAGATCGGCAGGGCGAACTGATCGTCCTGTTCGAGAATCGCTTCGACCAGCGCATCGCCTTCACCCGCGCCGCCGGAGTTGAGTTCCAGCAAGCGGTCGCGACCGGTGTGCAGTTCGTCTTCCAGACGCTCACGCTCGGCGCGGGCCTCGTCGATCAGTGCTTTCCACTCGCCATCGTCGGTCTCTTCCAGCAGCGGCAGCAGGCGCGGGCCGAACTGATGCTGCAAGGCGTTGCCGGTCGGGCAGGTGTTGAGGAATGCGTTCAGCGCTTCGTGGTACCACTGGAACAGCCGCTCTTGCGGGCTGGTTTCCAGGTACGGCACGTGCAGTTCGATGACGTGCTTCTGGCCGATCCGGTCGAGACGACCGATACGTTGCTCCAGCAGGTCCGGGTGCGACGGCAGGTCGAACAGCACCAGATGGTGCGAGAACTGGAAGTTACGGCCTTCACTGCCGATTTCCGAGCAGATCAGCACCTGGGCGCCAAATTCTTCATCGGCGAAGTAGGCGGCGGCGCGGTCACGCTCAAGGATGTTCATGCCTTCGTGGAACACCGTGGCCGGAATGCCGGAACGCACGCGCAGGGCGTCTTCCAGGTCCATGGCTGTTTCGGCGTGGGCACAGATCACCAGCACTTTGGTGCGCTTGAGCATTTTCAGGGTGTCGATCAGCCACTCGACGCGCGGGTCGAATTTCCACCAGCGTTCTTCTTCGTTGGCGTCCGGCTGGGACTGGAAGCTGACTTCCGGGTACAGCTCGRYGTGWTCGCCCARCGGCAGTTCGAGGTATTCGKCCGGGCACGGCAGCGGGTACGGGTGCAGTTTGCGYTCCGGGAARCCYTGCACGGCGGCGCGGGTATTACGGAACAGCACGCGGCCAGTGCCATGGCGGTCCAGCAGTTCGCGGACCAGACGGGCGCAGGCTTCGGTATCGCCATCGTTGACTGCGCTCAGCAGGGCTTCGCCTTCGTTACCGAGGAAGCCGTGAATGGTCTTGTGCGCTTCAGGCGACAGGCGCCCTTTGTCCAGCAACTCCTGAACGGCTTCGGCCACCGGGCGATAGTTTTCGCTCTCGGCGCGGAAGGCATGCAGGTCATGGAAACGATTCGGGTCGAGCAGGCGCAGACGGGCGAAGTGGCTGTCCTGGCCCAGTTGTTCCGGGGTTGCGGTCAGCAGCAATACGCCCGGGATCGTTTCAGCAAGCTGCTCCACCAGGGAGTACTCAGGGCTGACCTGGTCTTCGTGCCACACCAGGTGGTGCGCTTCGTCGACCACCATCAAATCCCAGCCGGCGGCGAACAGCGCGTCCTGGGCTTTCTCGTCTTCCACCAGCCATTCGAGCGCCACCAGGGCAAGCTGGGTGTCTTCGAACGGGTTGGTGGCATCGCTTTCGATGAAGCGTTCTTCATCGAACAGTGCAACTTGCAGGTTGAAGCGGCGGCGCATCTCCACCAGCCACTGGTGCTGGAGGTTTTCCGGCACCAGGATCAGCACGCGGTTGGCGCGGCCCGAGAGCAGTTGGCGATGGATCACCAGACCGGCTTCGATGGTCTTGCCCAGGCCCACTTCATCGGCCAGCAGAACCCGCGGCGCAATGCGGTCGGCGACTTCACGGGCGATGTGCAACTGGTGCGCGATCGGTTGCGCGCGCACACCGCCCAGGCCCCAGAGCGACGATTGCAACTGGCGGCTGGTGTGTTCCAGGGTGTGATAACGCAGGGAGAACCAGGCCAGCGGGTCGATCTGGCCGGCGAACAGACGGTCGCTCGCCAGTCGGAACTGAATGAAGTTCGACAGTTGGGTTTCCGGCAGGGTGACCACTTCGTTCTGCCCATTGAGGCCGTGGTAGACCAGCAGGCCGTCAATGTCGTCGACTTCCTGTACGGTCAGTTTCCAGCCCTCGAAGTGAGTAATCGAGTCACCCGGCGAAAACCGCACGCGGGTGAGGGGCGCATTCCGTAGCGCATACTGGCGAGTGTCGCCAGTGGCCGGGTAGAGCACGGTCAACAAGCGGCCGTCCTGTGCCAGAACGGTGCCTAAACCCAGCTCGGCTTCGCTGTCACTGATCCAGCGTTGCCCCGGTTGATACTGCTGCGCCATGCTGCCTGACTCCCACCTTGAAAAAGCGGGCTATCTTAACGGAATGAGCCTTCAGGGCCAAAGGATTACTCAATAGGAGCTACCGAAGGTTGCAATCTTTTGATCTTCAAGTCCTGAAAAGATCGCAGCCTTCGGCAGCTCCTGTCTGTGCGTTGGGTCACAAGTTTTCGACCGATGGCTCAAGTCGCCATCCCCGCAGCCGACAGCCTGCTGACAGGAGACCAAAAATATGCTGCCACCGATGCTCCCCTTGAGCGCCGTGCCGATCACTTCACAGCAGGATCCGATCCGCCAGCGCCCGGATATTCCCCCCGTGGTGTCGGTGCAGGAAAGCTCCAATGAAAGCACCATCGACCTGCAAAACCGCGACCCGGAAGAGGCGGGCCTGCAGCTGCGCGAGGAGCAGCGTCGGCAACAGGAACGGGAGCGGCGCCGTCGCGAGGCCGATGAGGATCCTGAAGAGCATTTGGCGATCCCCGGTAATGAGCTCAATGCCGACAATACCGTGCCGGTGGTGCCGTTGATGGAGAGTCAGCCACGTCAGGGGTTGTGGGTCGATATCGAGATCTGAAGTGTCGGAGACTGGTCAGCGCCCGCGCCAGACCGCATTATTGGCGCAATCCTGTCGCCTTTAGCCGGCAGCTGAATTCATTTCCAAGCGATGCACTGAACGCCATGAGCCAAGATGACAAGCTGATCGACCTCAATTCTGAACGTGCCAAACGGGTTCATGACCTTAATGAAAAGCGCCTGAACGAAGTGCGCCAGGCATTTGAGCAGGCCATGCCGTTGGGTAAAGCGAAGAAAAAGCCGAAGAACAAACCGAAAAAGCGTTGAAACACCCTGCATCCGTTGATGCAGGTCAGTTATTTCCCTTCCTTTACGCCCAGTCTCGGGCGGCATTGATCCCGGTCAATTTTCTCTCCTGCCCGATTGGTTAACTTAGCCCCATCGCAACAGACGCAAGGCATTTTGGGCGACTTTGGTCGCCCTTTTTTTTTGTGCGATCGAAAGGGACGCGGAGCGTCCCGGGCTGCATTCCCACGCAGAGTGTGGGAACGATCTAATACCGAAATGCGGGCAATAAAAAAGGCGCGAACCTCACGGAACGCGCCTTTTTCAGTAGCGGTGTATCAGCTACCCAGTGCCTTGGAGGCCAGCCAGAACAGGCCGGCCGACAGGGCTACGGTGGCTGGCAGGGTCAGGACCCAGGCCAGCAGGATGGTTCTGACAGTACCACCTTGCAGGCCGCTTTTGTTCGCGACCATGGTGCCGGCCACGCCTGAGGACAGGACGTGGGTAGTGGAGACGGGCAGGCTGAAGATGTTGGCCAGGCCGATCATGCTCGCGGTGGTGATCTGCGCCGACATGCCTTGGGCATAGGTCATGCCTTGCTTGCCGATTTTCTCGCCGATGGTCAGTACCACGCGCTTCCAGCCGACCATGGTACCCAGGCCGAGGGCCAGTGCGACCGCCAGAATCACCCAGAACGGGGCGTATTCAGTGGTGGTGGTCAGGTCCTTGCGCAGTTTGTCCAGGTCAGCCTTCTCACGGGCAGCGAGGCCAGGCAGCTTGCTGACTTTCTTCGCCGTGTCGTCCAGGCAGAGCAGGTAACGACGCACTTCGATGCGGCTTTCCGCCGGCAGCGAGTGGTAGTCAGCTACACCCTTGAGGGTGTCGAGCAGGGCGGCGATGGTCGGTTCGGTCTGTTGCGGGTTGCAACGGAATTTCTCCGGCAGATCACCTTCCACGCTTTTGCCCAGGGCCAGGAATTCACCCAGCGTATCGGCATTGCGCTTGTAGAACTGGCTCAGGTGCAGGGTCGCATCGCGCGTCCGTTCGATCTGGTAGGTGGTGCTGCCCAGGTCGAGTACGAACTGCGCCGGGACGATACCGATCAGCACCAGCATGATCAGGCCGATACCTTTCTGGCCATCGTTCGAGCCGTGCACGAAGCTGACCGCCATGGCCGAAATCACCAGTACCAGACGGTTCCAGAACGGCGGGTGTTTCTTGTCGTCGATCTTGCGGCGCTGTTCCGGTGTCTTGTGCATCTTGGATAGCGGACGCCACCATTTAAGGCCGATCAGCACCAGGGCGGCAACGAGGAAGCCGGCCATCGGCGAGAACACCAGGGACGCGCCGATGTCGATCGCTTTCTGCCAGTTCACGCCGTCGGCCAACGGAATGTCGTTGATCAGGGCGTTGGCCAGGCCGACACCGAGGATCGAACCGATAAGCGTATGGGAACTGGAGGCCGGAATACCGAAGTACCAGGTGCCCAGGTTCCAGGTGATGGCGGCGGCGAGTAACGAGAACACCATGGCCAGCCCGTGACCGGTGTTCACATTGATCAACAGTTCTACCGGCAGCAGATGGACGATGGCATACGCCACCCCCACACCGCCCAGCAGCACGCCGAGGAAGTTGAACACACCGGAAAAGAACACCGCCAGATGAGGCGGCATGGCTTTGGTGTAGATAACAGTGGCCACCGCGTTTGCGGTGTCATGAAAGCCGTTGATGAACTCGAAGGCGAGGACAAAGGCCAGGGCGAGCAAGAGGCTCACAAGCACCCAAGCATCCAGTCCGCTGAATAAATCGATCATGAAGGTTTTCTGACCCGTTCGTAAGGGGGCGCGATTATGCCAGAAAAGACTGATAATCGATGCACTTGCTGCTCATCGGTTACATTCTTCAATGAATTAGTGGGTGGCAATCCCCTGAATCCCAGGGTTTTTCAGAGGCCTACAAGTCATTGAATTCGCTTGGAAAGGCAGCTGCCACAAGGGTTTCTCTCGTTGGGACGAGAGGCTTGAACGCTTGTGTGAAATATCTGAGAAGAAGGTCAGGCAAGAGCCGTTTGCCTCATCGAATGGATGAGGAAGCCGCTGCCCGCTTGTAGCGGGCGCGAAAAGCACCATCGATACAACCCGTTTTTAACGGGTGCAGACGCAGGCTCTTGAAAGGATTCAAGTCGAGGCGGTCATGGCTCTTCGGCTTTGAGTTCCTTTTCCATCTTCTGCAATTCCTGGGTGAAGGCCTGATCCTGAACGGTGGCGCGTTTACGCCAGGGTTTGCGTTCGGGTTCGGGCTGAGCGGCGTAGGTGGTGATTTCCCCGCCGTAAACTTCCTTGTAACGTTGTTCCTGGCGCTCAAGTTCCGCGCGCAGTTCGTCTTTCGTCACAGTGCTACCTAATTGAGTTGAGATTAATTCTGGTGAAACGCGCTGCATCGATCTATTGACCATGCTCGTCGAAAGGACAATGCCTGATACGACATCGTTCCCACGGCACAATCAATACTTCAATGTTGCAGGCGGCCACGGCACCAGAGAAAAACAGCTGACGCAGCATCAGTCTCCTGTTTCAGCGAGCGCGTTGGCGGAACATATTAAATGAGCGTCAAGCGCTTGCTGCGGACAGCGGCGATGGATATCGCGCTGCCGGCGGGCGGAATCGGTACAAAAAAACCGGTCGCCTCTGAAATGCATTATAGCGGTCGATTCGAAGAACACTATCTCTTGGCAGTTATATTGTG
Source organism: Pseudomonas sp. 05N434 (assembly GCF_056396965.1). Lineage (NCBI taxonomy): Bacteria > Pseudomonadati > Pseudomonadota > Gammaproteobacteria > Pseudomonadales > Pseudomonadaceae > Pseudomonas > Pseudomonas sp. 05N434. The sequence goes on along the minus strand of NZ_JBFTMK010000074.1, from coordinate 23,246 downwards.
GGTGAGTGAAAGCAGGATGGCTGAATGCACGCAGCACGATTGCGATTATCGGTCTGTGGTTCGATAATCGCCCAATCCTGGCAGCCGCTGGCTTGTGTGTCAGACCGGGGCCGCTTGTAATAGTCGCTGATCCGTGTGGGGAACCTGATATGAACGATCAAATGCGCAATTCCTTCGCTTCAGTGGCGCCGCCGATCGTCGCCTCGCCCGCCAAGCGAATCCAGGCCCTGACCGGTGACCCGGATTTCATGACTTCCCTGGCCCGTGGCCTGGCGGTGGTGCAAGCGTTCCAGGAGCGCAAGCGGCACCTGACCATTGCACAGATCAGCCACCGCACGGAAATTCCCCGCGCCGCTGTGCGACGTTGCCTGCATACGCTGATCAAGCTCGGCTACGCCACCACCGACGGGCGCACCTATTCGCTGCTGCCCAAAGTCTTGACCCTGGGCCATGCCTATCTGTCGTCGACTCCACTGGCGGTGTCTGCCCAGCCGTACCTGGACCGCATGAGCGAGCAACTGCACGAGGCCTGCAACATGGCCACGCTGGAGGGCGATGACATTTTGTACATTGCGCGCTCGGCGACTACCCAGCGGCTGATTTCCGTCGACCTCTCGGTGGGTGGGCGCTTGCCGGCCTATTGCACCTCCATGGGCCGGATTCTGCTCGCCGCGCTGGACGACACGTCGCTGCGCGAATACCTCGACCATGCAGACTTGCAAGCCAAGACCAGTCGCACCCTGCATACCCCCGAAGCCTTGCTCGAATGCCTTCAAGAAGTACGGCGACAAGGCTGGTGCATCGTCGATCAGGAGCTGGAGCAAGGCCTGCGCTCGATTGCCGTGCCGGTGTATGACGCTTCTGGCCAGGTAGTGGCGGCGCTGAACGTCAGCACCCATGCCGGCCGGGTCAGCCGCAGCGAGCTGGAGCAACGTTTCCTGCCAGGTCTGTTGAGTGCCAGCCGCGACTTGAGTGCGCAGCTGTTCGCCTAAGCTGTTCGATAAACGCACAGAGTCGCGTTTATCGAATTGACGCTGTTTCTCTCGGATCATTAATGTCGCGGCAGCGTCATCCGGCGCTGCTGGCCTTCAGCCGGTTACCGGACGACGACCCAATAATAATGAGAAGAGGCATCGTCATGTGCACGTTTCCCCACTGTCGCTGTTCCCACCGGCTTAGCTGCCGAAACCGGATCGCCTGATCCCGACCTTCTTTTCTTGTGACAGCGTCAGCCTCGGCTGGCACTTGTTCGACTGCGTTCTTTGCGTGGAATAAAAATAATGAACCAGCCTCAGTCTGCTGTAGGGAACTGCCTCGACGTGCAGTCCTTCATCAACGCTCAACCCATTTCGCGCTACCAATGGCGGGTGGTGATCCTGTGTTTCCTGATTGTCTTCCTCGATGGCCTCGACACCGCGGCCATGGGGTTTATCGCGCCGGCATTGTCCCAGGACTGGGGCATCGATCGTGCCAGCCTCGGCCCGGTGATGAGTGCGGCACTGATCGGCATGGTCTTTGGCGCCTTGGGTTCCGGGCCGTTGGCTGACCGCTTCGGGCGAAAAGTCGTACTGGTAGGCGCGGTGTTGTTGTTCGGTGCGTTCAGCCTGGCATCGGCTTACAGTACCAATGTCGATCAACTGCTGGTGCTGCGTTTCCTCACCGGCCTGGGCCTGGGCGCCGGCATGCCGAACGCGACCACGCTGCACCCAGCGCTGGTGGCCCAGGCTTCGAGCTTCAGCGTGCCGGAACAGAAAACCGTGAAGGCACGCAATGTGTTCGCGGTGATCTTCTCCGGCACTTACAGCACCGGCACATTGTTGCTGTGGCTGACGTACTTCATGGGGCTGGTGATTGTTTATCTGCTGACCAGTTGGTTGCCGACGCTGATGCGTGACAGCGGCGCGAGCATGGAGCAGGCCGCATTCATTGGTGCACTGTTCCAGCTGGGTGGGGTGTTGAGCGCAGTGGGCGTGGGTTGGGCGATGGACCGGTTCAATCCGCACAAGGTCATCGGCACTTTCTACCTGTTGGCCGGGGTGTTTGCCTACGCGGTAGGGCAGAGCCTGGGCAACATCGCCGTGCTGGCGACCCTGGTGCTGGTGGCCGGGATGTGTGTCAACGGCGCGCAATCGGCAATGCCGTCGCTGGCGGCGCGTTTTTACCCGACGCAAGGGCGGGCGACCGGTGTGTCGTGGATGCTTGGGATTGGCCGCTTCGGCGCGATCCTCGGGGCGTGGATGGGCGCGACGTTGCTGGGCCTGGGCTGGAACTTCGAGCAGGTGTTGACGGCTCTGGTGATTCCGGCCGCGTTGGCGACCACGGCGGTGGTGATCAAGGGCATGGTCAGCCATGCGGATGCGACCTGATCCGGCTTGAGAGTGATCGTTCCCACGCCGAGCGTGGGAACGATCTGAAATGCTTTTTTGGGATCGGTAGTGAGGTAACAATCTGTTCGATAAACGAACACTCAGTCGATTATCGGATTGTTTGGGTTGTTCCAGGGGCTTAATCTTCAGTCATTCCGGCGCTGCGCATCGGCGCCTTTTTCCCACACTGTCGGTTCATAACAAAACGGGAGCCTGCCCCATGGCTGAAATCCTTTCGCTGCATGACGCGGTGAAGCAGTTCGTCAACGACGGCGATACCGTCGCGCTCGAAGGCTTCACTCACCTGATTCCTACGGCGGCCGGTCACGAAATCATTCGCCAGGGCAAGAAAGATCTGACCCTGGTGCGGATGACGCCTGACCTGATCTACGACCAGTTGATCGGTGCCGGTTGTGCTCGCAAACTGATTTTCTCCTGGGGCGGCAACCCTGGCGTCGGTTCGCTGCACCGTCTGCGCGACGCAGTCGAGCGGCAGTGGCCGCATGCGCTGGAAATCGAAGAGCACAGTCACGCCGACCTTGCCAATGCCTATGTCGCGGGCGCTTCGGGCTTACCGTTCGCGGTGCTGCGAGCCTACGCCGGTTCCGACCTGCCGAAGGTCAACCCGCTGATCAAGACCGTCACGTGCCCGTTCACCGGCGAAGTGCTGGCGGCGGTGCCGTCGGTGCGCCCGGACATCACCGTGATTCACGCGCAGAAAGCCGACCGCCAAGGCAACGTGCTGCTCTGGGGCATTCTCGGGGTGCAGAAAGAAGCGGCGCTGGCGGCCAAGCGTTGCATCGTCACCGTCGAAGAAATCGTCGATGACCTCAATGCACCGATGAACGCTTGCGTGCTGCCGACCTGGGCTCTGAGCGCGGTCTGCCACGTACCGGGCGGCGCGCATCCGTCCTACGCCCACGGTTACACCGAGCGTGACAACCGCTTCTACCAGGCCTGGGACCCGATTGCCCGCGACCGTGAAACCTTCACCGCGTGGATCAACGAGTACATCCACGGCTGCGCTGACTTCAGCGAGTTCCAGGCCAAGCTGGCCGCTGCTTCGGAGGCCAAGTAATGACTTACACCACCAATGAAATGATGACCGTCGCCGCCGCCCGCCGCCTGAAAAACGGTTCGGTGTGCTTCGTTGGTATCGGCCTGCCGTCGAAAGCCGCCAACCTGGCGCGACTGACGTCCTCGCCCGATGTAGTCCTGATCTACGAATCGGGTCCGATCGGTGCCAAGCCAAGCGTACTGCCATTGTCGATCGGTGACGGCGAGCTGGCGGAAACCGCCGACACCGTCGTCCCGACCGGCGAGATTTTTCGTTACTGGCTGCAGGGCGGGCGCATTGACGTCGGCTTCCTCGGCGCCGCGCAAGTCGATCGCTTCGGCAACATCAACACCACGGTAGTCGGCGACTACCATCAGCCGAAAGTTCGCCTGCCGGGTGCAGGTGGCGCGCCGGAGATCGCCGGTTCCGCCAAGAGCGTGCTGATCATCCTCAAGCAGTCGGCGCGTTCGTTCGTCGACAAGCTCGACTTCATTACCTCGGTTGGTCATGGCGAGGGCGGTGATTCGCGCAAACGTCTCGGCCTGCCAGGCGCCGGTCCTGTCGGCATTATTACCGACCTGTGCATCATGGAACCGGAAGCCGGCACCCATGAATTCGTGGTCACCGCGCTGCACCCAGGGGTGACCCGCGAGCAAGTGATCGCGGCCACCGGTTGGCCGATTCGTTTTGCCGACGCCGTTGAAAACACTGCCGAGCCAACCGAAGTCGAGTTGACCGCGCTGCGTGATCTGGAAGCCCGCACTGCGGCGGCCCACGGCCAAGCACCCGGAGAAGCCTGATGCGCGACGTTTATATCTGTGACGCGATTCGTACCCCCATCGGCCGTTTCGGCGGTGGCCTGTCGGCGGTTCGCGCCGATGACCTGGCTGCGGTGCCGATCAAGGCGCTGATGGCGCGCAACCCGTCGGTGGACTGGAACGCGGTGGACGAGGTGTTCCTCGGTTGCGCCAACCAGGCCGGCGAAGACAACCGCAACGTGGCTCGCATGGCGTTGCTGCTGGCGGGGCTGCCGGAAACCATTCCTGGCGTCACCCTCAATCGCCTCTGCGCTTCGGGCATGGACGCTATCGGCACTGCGTTTCGGGCCATCGCCAGCGGTGAGATGGAGTTGGCGATTGCCGGTGGCGTCGAATCGATGTCCCGCGCGCCATTCGTGATGGGCAAGGCGGACGCGGCGTTTTCGCGCAACATGAAGCTGGAAGACACCACCATCGGCTGGCGATTCATCAACCCGCTGATGAAAGCCCAGTACGGCGTCGATGCCATGCCGCAAACCGCTGATAACGTGGCCGACGATTACCAGGTTTCCCGCGAGGATCAGGACGCTTTCGCACTGCGCAGTCAGCAACGGACAGCCGCCGCGCAAGCCGCAGGATTTTTCGCCGAAGAAATCGTTGAAGTGCGCATTGCCCACAAGAAGGGTGAAACAGTGGTCAGCCAGGACGAACATCCTCGCGCCGACACTACACTCGAAACCCTGGCCAAACTCAAACCGGTCAACGGCCCCGACAAAACCGTCACCGCCGGCAATGCCTCCGGTGTGAACGACGGTGCCGCAGCGCTGATTTTGGCTTCGGCCGAAGCCGTGAAGAAACACGGCCTGACCGCCCGCGCCAAAGTGCTCGGCATGGCCAGCGCCGGTGTCGCACCACGGGTGATGGGTATCGGCCCGGTGCCGGCGGTGCGTAAATTGACTGAGCGCCTGGGCGTGGCGGTCAACGATTTCGACGTGATCGAACTCAACGAAGCCTTCGCCAGCCAGGGTCTGGCGGTGCTGCGTGAACTGGGACTGGCGGATGACGCGGCCCAGGTCAACCCGAACGGTGGCGCCATTGCCTTGGGCCATCCGCTGGGCATGAGCGGTGCGCGTCTGGTGCTGACTGCACTGCATCAACTGGAAAAGACGGGCGGCAAGAAAGGCTTGGCGACCATGTGTGTCGGTGTCGGTCAGGGCCTGGCCCTGGCGATCGAACGGGTCTGACGCACAGAAGCGACTAATAAGAATTGAGGAAAGCGCAATGACTGACAAACCAGGTTACCGTCGCCCGCAGGCGGGCACTCAGCCGGAATACCTGCACCCTCCTTATCAATCCACCAACCTTCGCTCGCCGTCCAAGCCGTTGGTGTTTTTGCCTCATTCGCTGTCGGAAATCACCGGCCCGACCATCGGCGCCGAGCGTATTCAGGAGCAGGACAACGACCTGACCGCCCAGCACTCGGGCGAGCCATTGGGTGAACGGATCATCATCCACGGCCGTGTGCTGGATGAAGACGGTCTGCCGGTGCCGGGCATTCTGGTGGAGATCTGGCAGGCCAACGCCGCCGGTCGTTACAACCATGCCCGCGATCTGCACGACGCACCGATGGACCCGAACTTCACCGGTACCGGCCGCACCGTGACCGACGCCGATGGCTGGTATCAATTCCAGACCATCAAGCCTGGCGCCTACCCGTGGGGTAACCACCACAATGCCTGGCGTCCGGCGCACGTCCATTTCTCCCTGTTCGGGCCGAGCATTCTGACGCGCCTGGTGACCCAGATGTATTTCCCGGGTGACCCGTTGCTGGCTTACGACCCGATCTACAACTGCGTGCCCGATACCAGCGCCAAAGAGCGTCTGATCGCCAGTTTCGATCTGGAAAAAACCATCCCTTCCTATGCCCTCGCTTATCGTTGGGACATCGTTTTGCGCGGCCGCGACGCCACGCCGATGGAGAAATAAGATGACGCTGAACGCGACCACGTCCCATACCGTCGGACCGTACTACCACATCGGCCTGACCTGGCTGAACCGTGAAGACCTGACCGTTGAACAGACCCTCGGCGAGCGTGCGGCGATCACCGGGCAAGTCGTCGACGGCAATGGCGACTTCGTCAACGACGCCATGCTCGAAGTCTGGCAAGCCAACGCCGCTGGCAAGTACGACCACCCCGAAGACGATCAGGACAAACCCCTGGACCCGAACTTCGAAGGGTTTGGTCGGGTGCCGGTGGATGCGCAAGGGCGCTTTCGTTTTACCACGATCAAGCCGGGCACGGTGGAAGGCCTGAAGGGCACGACCCAGGCGCCGCACCTGGTGGTGCTGGTGTTTGCTCGCGGGTTGGTGAAGCACTTGCTGACGCGGATTTACTTCGATGGTGAGCCAGCCAACGTGGCGGACCCACTGCTCGAATGCGTGCCCGCCGAACGTCGTGGCACCTTGTTGGCGAAGCAGGATGCTGCGGGTGTTTATCAGTGGAATGTGATTCTGCAGGGGACGGATGCGGAAACGGTGTTCTTCGATTATTGAGTGATCGTTGTTCTTGTGGCGAGGGAGCAAGCTCCCGCTGGCTTGCGAAGCAAGCCCAAACCCGGCTGACATGATGTATCAGGCAAACCACGCCAACCGGTTTACGACTGCTTCGCAGCCGAGCGGGAGCAAGCTCCCTCGCCACAGAGATTGCATTGCTCTCAGGTCATGCATCTGCGGAACGGGACTATTGCGAAATATGTCTAGACTCTCACGGTCCCCACAGAGTGAAAAAACAATGACAACCTCCACAGCTGTCTACACCGGTGAAGAACGCAGCAAAAGAATCTTTGCGATTGTCGGCGCCTCGTCCGGCAATCTGGTCGAGTGGTTCGACTTCTACGTCTACGCCTTCTGTGCGATCTACTTTGCCCCGGCCTTTTTTCCGTCCGATAACCCCACGGTGCAGTTGGTCAACACCGCGGGCGTGTTTGCCGCCGGGTTTCTGATGCGCCCCATCGGCGGCTGGATTTTCGGTCGGCTGGCGGACAAGCACGGGCGCAAGAATTCGATGCTGATCTCGATTCTGATGATGTGCTTCGGCTCGCTGCTCATCGCTTGCCTGCCGACCTACAACAGTATCGGTGTCTGGGCGCCGATCCTGTTGCTGTTCGCGCGCTTGCTGCAGGGCTTGTCGGTGGGCGGCGAATACGGCACCACCGCGACTTACATGAGCGAAGTCGCCCTCAAGGGCCAGCGCGGGTTCTTCGCGTCGTTCCAGTACGTGACGCTGATTGGCGGACAGTTGCTGGCGGTGTCGCTGGTGGTGATCCTGCAGCAGTTCCTCAATGAGGATGAGTTGCGTGCCTACGGCTGGCGGATTCCGTTCGTGGTCGGTGCAGTGGCTGCGTTGATTTCATTGTTCCTGCGTCGTGCGCTCAAGGAAACCAGCAGTAAGGAAATGCGCGAAAGCAAGGATGCCGGCAGCATTGGTGCGCTATTCCGCGATCACAAGGCAGCCTTCATCACCGTGCTGGGTTACACCGCCGGCGGTTCGCTGATTTTCTACACCTTCACCACGTACATGCAGAAGTACCTGGTGAACACCGCTGGCATGCACGCCAAGACCGCCAGCTACATCATGACCGGTGCACTGTTCCTTTATATGTGCATGCAGCCGCTGTTCGGCATGCTCGCCGACAAGATTGGCCGGCGCAATTCGATGCTCTGGTTCGGCGCCCTCGGGACGTTGTTCACCGTACCGATCCTGTTGAGCCTGAAAAGTGTCAGCAGTCCGTTCCTGGCGTTTGTGCTGATTACCGTGGCGCTGGCGATCGTCAGTTTCTACACCTCGATCAGCGGTCYGGTGAAAGCCGAAATGTTCCCGCCAGAAGTGCGCGCCTTGGGTGTAGGCCTGGCGTATGCGGTGGCCAACGCGATCTTCGGCGGCTCGGCGGAATATGTAGCCCTGAGCCTTAAAGCCGCAGGCATGGAAAACTCGTTCTACTGGTACGTGACGGTGATGATGGCGGTGGCGTTCCTGTTCAGCCTGCGTCTGCCGAAACAGCCGAAGTATCTGGAAAACGACCTTTGATCTTTCCGCGGGGACCGTACTGGCCCTCGCCTGCAAGGACTGTTTATGAATCAGCGACCGGGCAATCAATTGTTCGATGCCTACTTCACCGCACGCGACATGCGTGAGGTGTTCTGCGATCAGGGCCGGGTTCAGGCCATGCTGGATTTCGAAGCCGCACTGGCCCGGGCCGAAGCGCGGGTTGGCCTGATTCCGCAAGCGGCTGTCGTGTCTATCGAAGCGGCCTGCCGGGCTGAGCATTATGACTTCGCCGCCCTCGGCGAGGCGATTGCCACGGCGGGCAATTCGGCGATCCCTTTGGTCAAGGCGCTGGGCAAGCAGATCGCCAAAAGCGATGCCGAAGCCGAGCGCTACGTGCATCTGGGCGCGACCAGCCAGGACGTGATGGACACGGGCCTGGTGTTGCAATTGCGCCGCGCGCTGCAACTGATCGAAGCTGATCTGGCGCAGCTGGGGGAAACCCTTGCGACCCAGGCCAAGCGATACGTCGCCACGCCGCTGGCTGGGCGCACCTGGTTGCAACACGCGACACCGGTCACCCTTGGCATGAAGATCGCCGGTTGGCTGGGCGCGGTAACCCGCAGCCGCCAGCGTCTGCTGGAACTCAAGCCGCGCCTGCTGGTGCTGCAATTCGGTGGCGCCTCCGGCACCCTCGCAGCCCTTGGCGATCAGGCGATGCCGATTGCCGAAGTCTTGGCCGCGGAACTGCAACTGACCTTGCCGGAACAACCCTGGCACACCCAGCGCGATCGTCTGGTGGAGTTCGGCGCGGTGCTTGGCTTGATCGCCGGCAGCCTCGGCAAACTCGGTCGCGACATCAGCCTGTTGATGCAGACCGAAGCTGGCGAAGTGTTCGAACCGTCGGCACCGGGCAAGGGCGGTTCCTCGACCATGCCGCACAAACGCAACCCGGTGGGCGCGGCGGTGCTGATCGGTGCGGCGACGCGGGTGCCGGGTTTGCTTTCGACTTTGTTCAGCGCGATGCCCCAGGAACACGAGCGCAGCCTGGGCCTGTGGCATGCCGAATGGGAAACCCTGCCGGAGATCTGCTGCTTGGTGTCGGGCAGCCTGCAGCAAGCGCTGTTGGTGGCCGACGGACTGGAAGTGGACGCGATGCGCATGACCCGCAACCTCGACCTGACCCAGGGCCTGGTGCTCGCCGAAGCCGTGAGCATCGTCCTGGCGCAACGGGTCGGTCGCGACACCGCGCATCATCTGCTGGAGCAATGCTGCAAGCGTGCTGTGGCCGAGCAGCGTCATCTGCGCGCGGTACTCGGCGATGAGCCGCAAGTGACCGCCGAGTTGTCGGACGCTGAACTCGATCATCTGCTGGACCCCGCCCATTACCTCGGTCAGGCCCATACCTGGGTCGAGCGAGCGGTGGCTGAACATTTTGCGTTGACTGCCTGAAGGAGACTGCTGTGGCATTCGTACAACTCGCCGATGGCGAACTGCACTACCAAATTCAAGGGCCGCAACTCGATGGACCGGTGGATGCGCCGGTACTGGTGCTGTCCAACTCACTGGGCACCGACCTGCACATGTGGGACGCGCAGATSCCGGCGTTCACCGAGCATTTYCGSGTGCTGCGTTTYGACACCCGTGGTCACGGCAAGTCATTGGTGACGCCAGGGCCGTACAGCATCGAGCAACTGGGCCGCGACGTGCTGGCGCTGCTGGATGCGTTGCACATCGAGCGCGTGCATTTCTGCGGTCTGTCCATGGGCGGGTTGATCGGCCAATGGCTGGGGATCAATGCCGGTCAGCGTTTGAACAAACTGATCGTGTGCAATACCGCGGCGAAAATCGGCGATCCATCAGTGTGGAACCCACGGATTGAAACCGTTCTGCGTGACGGCGCGGCGGCAATGGTGGCATTGCGTGATGCGTCGATTGCACGCTGGTTCACCCCGGATTTTTCCGCTGCCAATCCGGCAGCGGCGAAGCAGATCACCGACATGCTCGCGGCTACCTCGCCTGAAGGTTACGCGGCCAATTGCGCGGCGGTGCGCGATGCCGATTTCCGTGATCAGTTGTCCTCGATCAAGGCGCCGCTGCTGGTGATCGCCGGCACCGAAGATGTGGTCACACCGCCGTCTGGCGGGCATTTCATTCAGGAACATGTGCGGGGCGCCGAGTACGCCGAGTTCTACGCCGCGCACCTGTCCAATGTCCAGGCCGGCGCTGCGTTCAGCGAGCGGGTGCTGGCGTTTCTTTCAGGTCATTGAGRAATTTTTTGTGGACGAGAAACAACGTTACGACGAGGGCATGAAAGTCCGTCGCGCAGTGCTCGGTGACGCCCACGTCGACCGCAGCCTGAACGCGCTGACCGAGTTCAACTCGGAGTTCCAGGAGATGATCACCCGCCATGCCTGGGGCGACATCTGGACCCGTCCGGGCCTGCCGCGCCACACCCGCAGCCTGATCACCATCGCCATGCTGATCGGCATGAACCGCAACGAAGAACTTAAACTGCACCTGCGCGCCGCCGCCRACAATGGCGTAACCCGTGGCGAGATCAAGGAAGTGATCATGCAGAGCGCGATCTATTGCGGAATTCCGGCGGCCAACGCGACGTTCCACCTGGCCGAGTCGGTGTGGGATGAGTTGGGGGTTGAGTCGCGGGAGTGATCCGCGAAAGTTGTGTTGCTTGAGCTGACGTCTTCGCGGGCAAGCCTCGCTCCTACAGGT
>NZ_JBFTMK010000074.1:0-12278 GCF_056396965.1 Pseudomonas sp. 05N434 | reverse complement strand
CCCCCCCGATCTGTAGGAGCGAGGCTTGCCCGCGAAGGCGTTTTAGAGTCTTACAGCAGGCTGATCGGATAGCTGACGATCAACCGGTTCTCATCGAACTCGTTGTTGTTGAAGTCACGGCGGATGGTGGAGTTGCGCCATTTGACGTTGAGGTCTTTGAGTGCGCCGCTTTGTACGGTGTAACCCAGTTCGCTTTCGCGGCCCCACTCCTTGCCGTCGCTGGTGGTGGCGGTGTGGACGTTGTCGCCGCTGATGTAGCGGTTCATCAGGGTCAGGCCCGGCACGCCCAGAGCGGCGAAGTTGTAGTCGTGGCGCACTTGCCAGGATTTTTCCCTGGCGTTGTCATAGCTGGAGTTGTAGCTGTCGTTGGCCAGGGTGCCGCCGCTGGTTCCGTTGACTCGCATCCAGGCGTTGTCGCCGGTGAGTTTTTGCAGGCCGACGTAAAAGGTGTTGCCACCGTATTTGGCCGAGAACAGACCCGACCAGGTCTTGTTGTCCAGCTCGCCCGCCCGGGCGCTGCCGTCATCCTTGCCGTAGAAGAACCCGAGATTGGCGCCCAGCGTCCAGTCGCCCAGCGGTTGGGTGTGGATCAGGTTGACGTATTGCTGGCTGTAGATGTCTTTGAGTTCAGCATTCCACAGGCCGATCTGAGTACGCTTGTCGTTGAAGACGTATTCACCGCCCTGGAAGTTGAAGCGGTCTGAGGTGAACGCCGCTTTGCCGGTCATCGACATGTCATTCATGCTGCTGTCGTCGCGCGGGCTGTTGGCGCGGAACTGGCCGCCGTAGAGCGTCAGGCCGTTGATTTCCTTCGAGGTGATCTGGCCGCCACGGAAGGTTTGCGGCAGCGAGCGACCGTCGTCCGAGCGCAGGATCGGCAGCACCGGCATCCATTCGCCGACCTTCACTTCGGTCTGGGACAGCTTCGCCTTGAACGCCACGTTGGCGCGACCGAAGTTGTCCGCCGGGCGGCCATCGTGATCCAGCGGCAGCAATTGCGTCCCGCCGGTGCCTTTACCGCCGTCGAGCTTGACCGAATACAACCCCAGAACGTCCATGCCGAACCCGACGGTGCCCTGGGTGAACCCGGATTTGGCGTCGAGGATAAAGCTTTGCGTCCACTCTTCAGCCTTGCCCTGGCTCTTGGTCGGATTGGTGAAGTTACGGTTGATGTAGAAGTTACGCAGGTTCAGGTTGACCTTGGCACCTTCGACAAAGCCTGCTTCCTCGGCCAAGGCGGGCAGGGCCGCGCCGGCCAGTGCGATGGCGATCAGACTGGGGAACAAATACTGCGTGGTGGAGGAAGTCATGGACTCGGGTCTCTCTAATTGTCAGGGATAAGGCAGTACACAGCCGCAACCAAGGGGTCGCAGACAAAAAATCGAATTCGGATAAGGGGGCGGGCGAGATCAGCCGGAGCGCAGAGGGCGCGTAGTCATGGTGTCGGACCTTGTTGTTATTGATTTTTGCAGGTGCGGACAATGGTGCGAGGGATGGGCGGGGGGATTCAATTGGGGGGGATGGGGTTTTGGGCGATTAACGAACACTAATCGACGTCAGCGTGGGCGCGGACGGTATGAGGCATTCCTAATAAAATCCCATAGTTATTCGGGTTGATAAGGGGCGTCCGCAGGTGTGTTCTATTAATGGCGCCTTGTTGTTTTTTTGATGTTAGATGGAAGTGTTTATTGCTTTAGTTGTAAGACGTTTCCTACAGTGTTGGCTGTCATTAAAGGTAGATCAATAGTCGCCGGTTAAACTTAAGAATTGGTGTTGTCGGTTATCGTAAAAAGATTTAAAGAGAGCCATGGGCTTGGCTGGAAAAGAAAAGAGGCCTTGCTATATTCAAATTCCTCAGGCGGGCAAAAGAAACTCTCTTGCTTCGTCAGGGGATGTTTTTCGTCATGCCGAAATAACAAGGAGAAGTACCATGGGTAATAAAGTCAATCAGGAACGTTTGGCCTCGGTTCTGGGACGGGCCATGCTGGACGAAAAATTTGCCAACGCCTTACACAGTGATCCGGCAGGGGCGGCTAAAAATATTGGCGTGCACTTAAGTACTGACGAGATCGCGGCGGTTAAAGGTATTGATGCTGCAAAACTGACGGCAGCTTCCTCCAGCATTCGGAGCAACCTGGGGATACGCGCGGTATTCGATACACAGAACCAGCAGCAACAAGCGCGCATGGATTAACGGTGGGTGATGCCATTTGGCGTGCCACGAAAGGTGGGCTTTTACGGTGGTACGCCGAATGGCCTTATCAGACTCATGACCTGAAGCATTCGGGCACGGAGTGAATGACGCATGTCTGTCACCTTGGCTCCAATGAATGACGCGGACTTTGCTACGTTCGCTGACAGAGCGCTTGCTGAATATGGCGACGGGATGGTCGCCGCCGGCGAGTGGGGCCAGGAGGAGGCGTCGCAAAGGGCACGAAGCGTCTTCGAGCAATTGTTGCCGCAAGGGCGATTGACTGAAAAGAATCAACTCTGGGTAATCCAGGATCAAGCGCGGCGCATCGGTGAATTATGGGTTGCCGAACGACACGCTGGCGCCGGTCGGATCGCCTTCATTCTGGATATTTACATTGACCCCGGCGAGCGCCGCCAGGGTTATGCAAAACAATCGCTGCTGGCCCTGGAATCATGGGCGAGCCAGGCGGGATGCAAGGAAGTGCGGTTGCATGTCTTTGGTCGCAACGATGCGGCGCGTCGTCTTTATGAACAACTGGGTTATGGCATTGCCAGTCTGACAATGGCGAAGCCGTTGCCGCCAACCTAAGGGAAGGTTGAGAAATGGACATCGGTAACAGTGGTCAACGTGAGCTCTCGGTCGAGGATTTATTTCAGGGCACGACCTTCCTTGCGGATTCGGAGCCTTCGCGATTTGAAGTCTYGCTGGAGCGTGTCAGTCGAAATCGATACACCAGCTTTGTTGCGCTGTACACCGAACTTTTTCAGTTGTTTCCCAACGCGCCACATCTGGCAGAGTTTTTTGAACAGGCATTTAATCTTATCGTCCCTCCGACCCGTGAACAGCGCTTGATTATTAATGATCCGGTGTTTCAAGTGTGGAATGTACTGACCGCTCATTATGCCAATCTGGTCATCACGAAAAAGACCGAGGACAGGAGTGAGCTGGAAAAAATGCTGTGCGAATTTCCTGAGATGTTAGTGCGTGTCAAAGCATCCGACAGTTCCCGCGTGAATCATTATTGCCCCCCTGTGCATCGGTTTGATGTCGATCCGCTGGTAGCGATAGTGATGCCGCCCAGTTATGAGTTTCCGGAGGATGAAGCCGTCCGCAAACAGTTGGAGCGTAGCGGTTACTCCGTACGGTTTTTTTGCGACGTGGTGAATATTGCCCTGTTGCGCATAGAGCACACATGGCCCGCCTGCCGTGAGCAAATCAAAAAACTGGTCAAGTCGATTTTCTATTTACCCGATGGTTCATTTCGAAGCTGTTCGGCGTCCCGTTTCACCGGAATCATCCTGTTGTCGAGCCGGGATGATTCGATACTCGATCTGGAAGAGTCCCTGGTGCATGAGGCCACCCATCAGTTGCTCTATCACATTGTCGAGGCGTGCCCGGTCGTTAAGGAAGAGACCTCGCGGGAGCCTTTGTACACCTTGCCGTGGTCGGGACAGAAGCGTGACTTTTATGGCTACTTCCACGCGTTTTACGTGTACATCGCGTTGGTCAAATACCTGGGGCGGGTTCGTTCGCGTTCGACCGATGAGCTGCAACGGGCGCAAAACCGTCTTCTGTACATTCTGCGAGGCTTGATCAAGGCATTGCCGGACTTTGAGGCCAGCACTGAATTCACCCCACAAGGACGTCAACTTCTGGAAAACCTCGCCAAAGAGGTCAGAGCGCAGGAAAACCAATATGCCGGGCTGTTGGCGATATCGGGGACTGATACTGAGCAACAACGCTTGCTGGGTCTGACCGCCTGAAGCCGGGGAGGCTCACATGGGGATGTTTGATGCCTCGTCCTATCCCGAGGCCGGAGTAGGGCTGGAATACCATTTGCCACGGCGCAGGGCACAGGATGACCGGTCGGAGGATGGACTTGACCCGACGGTCGAGCGAATTCTCGCTGAGGGTTTGCCGCATTTCGATTACGTCGAGTTTCAGCCGACCCACTGCATCCTGCAGCCTCGTTTACTTGACGTCAGCGCTCGAGTACCGAGCCTGCTGCACTCGTCCAGTTTGTCCCTGGGCAGCGTGGGCATCGCGATGGATCGCGAATTTCTGAACATGACGCGGAGACTGTGCGACAAAACCCGCTCGCCGTGGCTGGCCGAGCATATTTCCTGGTCGCGTTTCCACGGTGGCGACACGCAGCATTTCATTTTGCCGACCCTGGCCCAAGAGGTGGCTGACACGGTGGTGGCCAATGCCATCGAATTGCGCGAGCTCACGGCCACACTGCTGGTGCTGGAAAACGCACCGCGGTTGTTTTCATTGCCGGGCGCACAAGAGCAGTCCGAAGGCGAGTTCATTTCCAGTGTGGTGGAGCGCAGCGGCTCGGGATTTTTGCTGGATCTCGACAGCGCGATCACGACCGCCAGAACCCAGGGTTACGACCTGAACGACTATTTGCGTTCGTTGCCGCTGGACCGGTTGATTGAAATTCACACCAGCCATCCACGGCGGGATTGGGACATTTTGCGTGAGCTGTTCAGATCATCCCCGGTGAAAGCGATCACCCTGGAGTGGGATATTTCGCGCAAAACCGATGACGCGGAACTGTTGACCTTGATCAAGGCCATCAAGTCCTTGAGGCCCAAGGCCCTGTTCTGGCAGGAGCTTGATCAACAGGGTGATCAACAGACGCCGTCGGAGGACGCGCAGACCCTGCTGAAACTCAGGGAAAGCACCTGGCTCAGCGTTGGCTCGGCGTCGTTTTTTATCCGAGACCGGCAGCAGGACTTGAGCCTGGAGTTTGGCGTGACGTTGCTGCCGTTACTGCGCCATTTCCTGAGCCCGCAAACGCTGGAAAGTGCCTTGTTGCTGCCGGGTGTTTTGCAAAGCCCTGCACAGGACGACAACCTGGCGTTTCTGAGAACACTGGTCAGCCATGGTGTTTTGCTGCCTGTGGCGAATCAATCGGGTTCGGTCACCTGTAACGAAGGTAAGCATCCGCTCAACCTTTGGAACCGTTGGGATGCAGCGCTGGAGTTTTACCTGAGTACCCGGACCGGCTCGCACACGCCCTACATCAGCGTCGCCGAGCTGGAAACGGAGCTGGAGCAAAAGGCCTCGGCGCAACCTCAGCCGTCGGCGTTCAAGGACTACTGGTCCCATCCGTTCATCGCCCTGGAAAACCCGCTGTTGCCTGCCTGTGCGATTGCTCAGCCGACGCTGCTGGACTCGCTGTGCAATCGCCGTACGTCGCGAACCTTCAGTGATCAGCCGTTGAGTTCGGAACAACTGTCTTTGTTGCTCTACTACACCTGGGGCGCGACCGTCGTGCAGCACAACCGCATGGGTGACTATTTCCTGAAGAAAACCTCGCCGGCCGGCGGTTCGCTGCAGGGCACCGAGGTGTATGCGGTGCTGATGAACGTGCAGGGTTTCGAGCGGGGGCTTTACCACTATTCGGTACGCCGTCATGGGCTTGAGCTGCTTTCCCTGGAAGATCCGCGAGCCTGGATCAGCGAGGCTTGTGGTGGGCAGGCGTGGATCAAGGATGCGGCAGCGGTGTTCGTTTCCACGGCGCGGGTCGAGCGAATGGCCTGGAAATACGAATTCAGCCGCGCACTGCGGGTGGCGCTGATGGATGCCGGGCATCTGAGTCAGACCTTTTCCCTGCTGGCCACCGCGCTGGGCCTGGGCAGTTTCACGACCGCAGCGTTACGCGACGAAATGTTCGAAAACCGCTTGGGGCTCGATTATCTGGAAGAGCCGGTGTTTCTGGTCAATGGAGTCGGAGGGTGAAGCGAACAGGCTGGTTTTTTTCACGACCAACAAAAAGCCCACCAAACGGTGGGCTTCGTGTTTACGGCGCTATCAGAACAACTTCATCTTCGGCGCTTCTTCTTTCAACGGCTCGTTCTTTGCCGTCTGTTCATTCCAGCCACCGCCCAACGCCTTGTACAGGTTGACCGCGCTGGTCAGCTGCGCCAGGCGGTCGGTGATCAGCGCCTGTTGGGCACTGAACAGCTGGCGCTGGGCGTCGAGGAAGGTCAGGTTGCTGTCGACCCCGATGCGATAACGACGCTCGGCCAGACGGTAGTAGTCCTGGTTGGCGCTGACGAAATCACGCTGAGCCTGCAACTGCTCGGTGTAGGTCTGGCGTGCGGCCAGGCCATCGGCGACTTCCTGGAAGGCCGTTTGAATGGACTTCTCGTAGTTCGCCACGCTGATGTCTTTCTGGATCTTGGAGTAATCCAGGCTGGCACGCAGGCTGCCGGCGTTGAAGATCGGCAGGTTGATTTGCGGCTGGAACAACCAGGTGCCCGAACCACCCTTGAACAGACCGGACAGGTCCGGGCTCAGGGAGCCGGCATTGGCGGTCAGGCTGATGCTCGGGAAGAATGCAGCCCGCGCCGCGCCGATGTTGGCGTTGGCGGCCTTGAGGTTGTATTCGGCCTGGAGGATATCCGGGCGACGTTGCAGCAAGTCCGACGGCAGGCCGGCCGGCACGTCGCTCAGCAGGTCGTCCGACAGTGGCTTGGCTGCTTGCAGATTGGCCGGGATGCCGGTGCCGAGCAGCAACACCAGGCTGTTTTCATCTTGGGCGACCTGACGGGTGTATTTGGCCTGTTGCGCACGGGCGTTTTCCACCGAGGTACGTGACTGGGCCAGATCCAGCGCCGAGGCTACGCCCACTTCGTTGCTGCGCGAGGTGAGCTTGTAGCTCTCCTCGAAGGCACCGAGGGTTTCCTGGGTCAGTTTCAGCAGTTCCTTGTCGGCCTGCCAGGTCAGATAGGCATTGGCCACGCTGGCCACCAGACTGATCTGCGTGCTGCGCCGTGCTTCTTCAGTGGCGAAGTACTTCTGCAGGGCCTCTTCGCTCAGGCTGCGCACCCGACCGAACAGGTCGAGTTCATAGGCGCTGATGCCGACGGTGGCCGAGTAGGAACTGCTGATGTTCGCTTCGCCGGTTTGCGAGGCCCGTGCCGGAACCCGCTGACGACTGCCGCTGCCGGTGGCCGAAACCGCCGGGAACAGGTCGGCGCGCTGGATGCGGTATTGAGCCGCATAAGCGTCGATGTTCAGCGCCGCGACGCGCAGGTCACGGTTGTTCTCCAGCGCGGTCTGAATCACCTGTTGCAGCGCCGGGTCGTGGAAAAACTGCTTCCAGCCCTGTTCGGCGGCGGCCTGGTTGGGCGCCTGGGCCGGCGAATACGCCGGGCCTTGCGGGTATTGGCCCGCCACCGGTGCTTCAGGCCGCTGATAATCGGGTATCAGCGAGCAGCCACTCAGCACGAAAGCGGTGACTGCCAGGGAGAGTAGCGACTTGCTCATTAGCCAGCCTCTTGAGGAGTTTCAATGGCGTCATCCTGGTCGGCGACTTTGCGCTGGCCCATGGACGACACGGTGACGAAGAACAACGGAACCCAGAAGATCGCCAGGATCGTGGCCGTGAGCATACCGCCAATCACCCCGGTACCGATCGCATGTTGGCTACCCGAACCTGCGCCCGTGGAAATGGCCAGCGGTACCACGCCGAGCACGAATGCGAGCGAGGTCATGATGATCGGTCGCAGACGCATCCGGCAGGCTTCGATCGCTGCATCGCGCAGGCTACGCCCTTGCTCATGCAGTTCCTTGGCGAACTCGACGATCAGAATGGCGTTTTTCGCCGCCAGACCGATGGTGGTCAACAGCCCCACCTGGAAGTACACGTCGTTGGACAGGCCGCGCAGGCTGGTCGCCATCAGCGCACCGATGATCCCCAGCGGTACGACCAGCATGACCGCGATCGGGATCGACCAGCTTTCATACAACGCCGCCAGACACAGGAACACCATCAACAGCGACAAGGCGTACAGCGCTGGTGCTTGCGAGCCGGACAGACGTTCCTCGTACGACAGACCGGTCCAGGAAATACCGACACCGGCCGGCAGTTTCTTGGCCAGGGCTTCGACTTCGGCCATGGCCTCACCGGTGGAATAGCCGGGCGCCGGGGCACCGAGGATTTCTATCGCTTCCACGCCGTTGTAACGGGCCAGTTTCGGTGAACCGTAGATCCATTCACCCCTGGCGAACGCCGAGAACGGAACCATGGTGCCGGCGCTGTTGCGCACGTACCACTTCTTCAGGTCTTCAGGACTCATGCGAGCGCCGGGCAGGCCTTGCACGTAAACCTTCTTCACACGACCGCGGTCGATGAAGTCGTTCACATAGCTACTGCCCAGGGCAATCGACAGGGTGTTGTTGATGTCGGTGAGGGTCACGCCCAGGGCGCTGGCCTTCTCATCGTCGATTTCCAGCTGGTACTGCGGCTCGTCATTCAGGCCGTTCGGACGGACTTGCGACAGGACCTTGCTTTGCGCCGCCATGCCGAGGAACTGGTTACGGGCTTCCATCAGCTTGTTGTGACCGATGCCGGCACGGTCCTGAAGGAATACGTCGAAACCGGTGGCGTTACCCAGTTCCAGTACCGCTGGTGGCGCAAAGGCAAACACCATGGCGTCGCGGAAGGTAAAGAAGTGCTGTTGGGCACGGGCCGCCAGTTTGAACACGCTGTTGTCGGCGTTACGTTCGTCCCACGGTTTGAGCATGATGAACGCCATGCCCGAACTCTGGCCACGGCCGGCGAAGTTGAAGCCGGTCACGGTAAACACCGAGGCCACTGCATCGCCTTCGCCGCCATCCTTGCTCGGACGCAGCAGGAACTCGCGCATTTCATCCACGACCACTTGCGTGCGCTGGGAGCTGGAACCGGCCGGGGTTTGCACCTGGGCAAACAGTACGCCCTGGTCTTCTTCCGGCAGGAACGCCGTTGGAATGCGGGTGAACAGCCAGATCATGCCGACCACGATAATCAGGTACGCCAGCAGGTACGGAGCCTTGTAAGCGAGCATGTTGCCGACGCCGCGCTCGTAGCTTTTGACGCCACGGTCGAAGTTGCGGTTGAACCAGCCGAAGAAGCCGCGTTTCGGCGTGCCGTGCTCGCCTTTCGGAATCGCCTTGAGCATGGTGGCGCAAAGCGCCGGGGTGAAGATCAATGCAACCAGCACCGACAAGGCCATGGCCGAAACGATGGTGATCGAGAACTGCTTGTAGATCACACCGGTGGAGCCACTGAAGAACGCCATCGGCAGCAGTACCGCGGACAGCACCAGAGCAATACCGACCAGCGCACCCTGGATCTGCCCCATGGATTTCTTGGTGGCCTCCTTGGGTGACAGGCCTTCTTCGCTCATGACCCGTTCGACGTTTTCCACCACGACGATGGCATCGTCCACCAGCAAGCCGATGGCCAGCACCATGCCGAACATGGTCAGGGTGTTGATGCTGAAGCCGAATGCCGCGAGGATCCCGAATGTACCCAGCAATACCACCGGCACGGTCATCGTGGTGATGACGGTGGCGCGGAAGTTCTGCAGGAACAGGAACATCACCAGGAACACCAGCACGATCGCTTCGACCAGGGTTTCAACCACACCCTTGATCGACTCGGTCACCACCGGGGTGGTGTCGTACGGGAACACCACTTCCATCCCTTGCGGGAAGAACGGTTTCAGGTCATCGATGGTTTTGCGCAGGGCCTTGGCGGTATCGAGGGCGTTGGCACCGTTGGCCAGTTTTACTGCCAGACCGGAAGCCGGGCTGCCGTTGAACTGGGCGCTGACGCTGTAGTTCTCGCCACCCAGGCCTACTTCGGCGACGTCTTTGAGGCGAACCTGCGAGCCGTCCTTGTTGACCTTGAGCAGGATTTCCTTGAACTGCTCGGCGGTCTGCAGGCGGGTCTTGCCGATGATCGTAGCGTTCAGTTGCTGGCCGGGCAGGGCGGGCAAGCCGCCGAGTTGACCGGACGATATCTGGACGTTCTGCGCCGCGATGGCGRTTTTCACGTCCACCGGGGTCAGGTTGAAGTTGTTCAACTTGGCCGGGTCGAGCCAGATCCGCATCGCGTACTGGGCACCGAAGACCTGGAAGTCACCGACACCGGCGGTCCGCGAGATCGGGTCCTGCATGTTCGACACGATGTAGTTGGACAGGTCGTCCTTGGTCATGCTGCCGTCACGCGACACCACACCGATGACCATCAGGAAGTTTTTCACCGACTTGGTCACGCGGATACCCTGCTGCTGCACTTCTTGCGGCAGCAGCGGGGTGGCCAGGTTCAGTTTGTTCTGGACCTGAACCTGCGCGGTATCGGAGCTGGTGCCCTGCTCGAAGGTCGCGGTGATGGTCATGCTGCCGTCGGAGTTACTTTCCGACGAGACATAACGCAGGTTGTCGATACCGTTGAGCTGTTGCTCGATCACCTGCACCACGGTGTCCTGCACGGTTTGTGCAGACGCGCCAGGGTAAGTCACGGAGATCGCAATGGCCGGAGGCGCAATGCTCGGGTATTGGTTGATCGGCAGCTTGAGGATCGATAAAGCCCCGACCAGCATGATCACCAGGGCAATTACCCAGGCGAAAATCGGACGGTCGATAAAAAATTTCGACATGGTTTACTCCCCTTTGCCGCCGACAGCGACTTTGGCTGCCTGTGCGGGGACCGGGCTCTTGGCGTTGACGTTGGTGGCTTCAGTGGCCTTGACTTCAACACCAGGTCTGACGAATTGCAGCCCTTCAGTGATCAGGCGATCGCCTGCCTTCAGGCCGTCTTCAATCAACCATTGGTTGCCGACAGTACGGCTGGCCTTGAGCTGACGCAGTT
The DNA here is from genome assembly GCF_056396965.1 of Pseudomonas sp. 05N434. NCBI lineage: Bacteria > Pseudomonadati > Pseudomonadota > Gammaproteobacteria > Pseudomonadales > Pseudomonadaceae > Pseudomonas > Pseudomonas sp. 05N434. The sequence goes on along the minus strand of NZ_JBFTMK010000074.1, from coordinate 1,428 downwards.
CGACCTTGTTGTCCGGACCCACGACCAGCGCGGTCGGGGTGCCTTTGAGGTCGCGGGTCACGCCTTGTTGCGGCGCCAGAATCGCCGCGCTGTTCACGCCGGATTGCAACTGAGCGTGAACGAACATGCCCGGCAGCAGGGTGTGATCAGGGTTCGGGAACACCGCGCGCAGAGTCACGGAACCAGTGGTCTGGTCTACCGAGACTTCAGAGAACTCGAGCTTGCCGTCCACGGCGTACTGGCTGCCGTCTTCCAGTGTCAGCTTGACCGCGGCGGCATTGTCGCCCGCCTTTTGCAGACGACCGCTTTCCAGTTCGCGGCGCAGCTCAAGCAGCTCCACCGAGGACTGGGTCACGTCGACATAGATCGGGTCCAGTTGCTGGATGACCGCCATGGCGTCGCTCTGGCCACTGCTGACCAGCGCGCCTTCCGTCACCGACGAACGGCCGATTCGACCGGAGATCGGTGCGTAGACCTTGGTGTAGCGCACGTTGATCTGGGCGGTCTGCAGGGAGGCTTCCGATTGCAGGCGGTTGGCCAGTGCCGTGTCGTATTCCTGACGGCTGACAGCCTGTTCGTCGACCAGTTGCTTGTAGCGATCGGAGATCGACTTGGTCGAACGCAGGTTGGCTTCGGCGCTTTTCAGGGTCGCGTCATAGACCGACGGGTCGATCTGATACAGCTGCTGTCCGGCCTTGACGTCGCCGCCTTCCTTGAACAGTCGTTTGAGAATGATGCCGTTGACCTGTGGGCGAACTTCGGCAATGCGGAACGCACTGGTGCGCCCCGGAAGTTCGGACGTCAGGGTGAAGGCTTGTGGTTGCAGGGTTACGACGCCGACCTGAGGGGTGGGTGCGGCAGGTGCCGCCTCTTCCTTTTTACATCCACTGAGCAGCGATGCCAGGGCGAGGGCAGTAACCAGAGCGGTAACAGCTGGCTTGAATTGCATGAAGATCCTCGGGTCAGGCGCGCAAGTTGCGCACAAGAAAGGTGGAAGGTTAAAAAATTTTACCGGGTGGATAAGTAGCTTGCTAAGGAATATACTTACATTCATGCTTGTTTGTAAATACCTTGGCGGCGTACCCACACCGTTACAAAAGCCGTCCAAAGATTTGAATTGTAGGCCTGAGACGAAGCCCGAAAGCGCTCGCCTCACTTCTATTCAGCGGATGCTCAGACATCGCTGAGGCACCCTGATTGAGGTTTTACTGCCATGGTCCGTCGCACCAAAGAGGAAGCTCAAGAAACCCGAAGCCAGATACTCGAAGCGGCAGAAAAAGCCTTTTTCGAGCGGGGCGTGGCACGCACGACGCTGGCGGATATCGCTACCCTGGCCGGGGTGACTCGCGGGGCTATCTACTGGCATTTCAGTAACAAGGCGGATCTGCTGCAGGCGATGCTCGATACCCTGCACGAGCCGCTGAATGA
>NZ_JBFTMK010000073.1:0-12481 GCF_056396965.1 Pseudomonas sp. 05N434 | reverse complement strand
GTTTTTCCACCAGCGCCTTGGAAATCCCCAGGTGCTCGGCGATTTGCGGGTGTGACAGGCCTTCGATCTTTCGCAGCAGAAAGCTCTCGCGACACAGCCGTGGCAACTCCGCCAGTGCGCGCTGGAGCATGTCCAGGCGCTGACCGTGATCGAGGCTGTTGTGAGGCGAAGGGATGAAGTAGCGCTCTTCGCTGTCGAGCACGTCCAGGGACTCGACCTGACGCAAGGCATTGCGTCGGTGGTCGTCGATCACCAGGTTGAGCGCGGTGCGATAAAGGAACGCCCGGGGTTGTTCGATCGGCGTGTCGCTGGAACGCTCCAGTACCCGCAGATACGCGTCATGCACCACATCTTCGGCCACCTGGCGGTTGCCTAGCTTGGCGTTCAGGAAACACACCAGCTCGCGATAGTAGTTTTCCAACATGACTCCCGGCCGCATGGGGGTGCGGTTTCTATCCTTGAGCCAGATCTGCCACCGCCCAAGTAGGCAGTGGCACGATGATGGCGATTTCGAGTGTGTAATTTATAGTAATTCTCATATAGATTTAAAGCGCTGTTTCTATTTGCCTGCTAAATAGTGCTGTCCTATACCTTTGACTTTGTCTGTCACTCAAAGCCTCAACGCTTAAATTCCCCGCCCCTTCCCTCGTCTACAGGACAGCTCCCCGTGGCTGTCGGTCCTCCGACAGCGTTCAGCTGTCGCCAGGTTTTGCGCGCAAGTTGAATGACGGGCCGAATCCTTTTGGCCGGAACCCTGCATGAAACGTCCCCGTCACACCCGACGCGCCCTGCTTGTTGCTCTTTGTCTGATCCCCGTTATCGCCATCGCGGCCTGGCAGGTTTTGCCTGCGGGTCGTGACCGGTTCGCCACGGTCCAGGTCGCGCGCGGCGACATTGAAAGCAGCGTCACGGCATTGGGAACCCTGCAACCGAGGCGGTATGTCGATGTCGGCGCCCAGGCCTCCGGGCAGATCCACAAGATCCATGTGGAAGTCGGTGACGTGGTCAAGGAAGGCCAGTTGCTGGTGGAAATCGATCCCTCCACCCAACAGGCCAAACTCGACGCCGGGCGTTTTTCCATCGACAACCTCAAGGCGCAGCTGCAGGAGCAACGGGCACAACACGACCTGGCCCGGCAGAAATATCAGCGTCAACAGCACCTCGCCGCCGGCGGCGCGACACGGGACGAAGATGTGCAAACGGCCCAGGCCGAACTGCGCACCACGCAAGCGCGCATCGACATGTTCGAGGCGCAGATCCGCCAGGCTCAGGCCAACCTGCGCAGCGATCAGGCCGAACTCGGCTATACGCGCATTTACGCACCGATGAGCGGAACGGTTGTGGCCCTCGATGCCCGCGAAGGYCAGACACTCAACGCCCAGCAACAAACGCCGCTGATCCTGCGCATCGCCAAACTGTCGCCGATGACGGTCTGGGCCGAGGTCTCGGAGGCTGACATCGGCCACGTCAAACCCGGCATGAGCGCCTGGTTCACCACGCTCAGCGGCGGTAACCGGCGCTGGAGCAGCACGGTGCGGCAGATTTTGCCGATACCGCCCAAACCGCTGGATCAGACCAGCCAGGGCGGCGGCAGTCCGGCCAGTTCCAGTAAAAGCGGGACGGCCCGCGTGGTGCTGTACACGGTGCTGCTGGACGTCGACAACGCCGACAACGCGCTGATGGCGGAAATGACCGCCCAAGTGTTCTTCGTTTCCAACCAGGCAAAAAACGTCCTTACCGCGCCGGTCGCCGCCTTGCAGGGCGGCCCGCAGACCGACAGTCAAACGGCTCGGGTGGTCGCCCAGAACGGCAGCATCGAGCAACGGACCGTGCGCACCGGCATCAGCGATCGCTTGAAGGTGCAGATCCTCGACGGACTGGCCGAAGGCGATCACCTGTTGATCGGCCCCGCCGACGGCAGTGGAGGTTGAATGCAAACGCCTCTGATCGACCTGCAGGACATTCGTAAATCCTACGGTGGCGGCGACGCGCCTGAAGTTCATGTGTTGCGCGGCATCGACCTGTCGATCCACGCCGGGGAGTTCGTGGCGATCGTCGGCGCTTCCGGCTCCGGCAAATCGACGCTGATGAACATCCTCGGCTGCCTCGACCGGCCAACGTCCGGCGAGTATCGGTTCGCCGGCGAAAATGTCGCGGCACTCGACAGCGATGAGCTGGCCTGGCTGCGCCGCGAGGCATTCGGTTTCGTGTTTCAGGGATATCACCTGATTCCGTCCGGTTCGGCCCAGGAAAACGTCGAGATGCCGGCAATCTACGCCGGCACCCCAGCGGCCGAACGCCACGCCCGTGCCGCCGCCCTGCTCGACCGTCTCGGCCTGGCAGCACGCACCGGCAACCGTCCGCACCAGCTCTCCGGCGGCCAGCAGCAACGGGTGTCCATCGCTCGCGCATTAATGAATGGCGGCCACATCATCCTCGCCGACGAACCCACCGGCGCCCTCGACAGCCACAGCGGCGCCGAGGTCATGGCGCTGCTCGACGAACTGGCGAGCCAGGGCCATGTGGTGATCCTCATCACCCACGACCGCGACGTGGCGGCCCGGGCCAAACGCGTGATCGAAATCCGTGACGGCCTGATCATCAGCGACAGCGCCCGCGACAACCCCGCCGTGCAGGCCTCGGCCAATCCCGGTGCGCTGCAAGCGGTGGATTTGCGCAAGCGGCTGAGCGAAGGCAGCGAGGCCACCGGTGCCTGGAAAGGCGAATTGGTGGATGCGATACACGCGGCCTGGCGGGTGATGTGGATCAACCGCTTCCGCACCGCCCTGACGCTGCTGGGGATCATCATCGGCGTCGCCTCGGTGGTGGTGATGCTGGCGGTCGGCGAAGGCAGCAAGCGTCAGGTCATGGCGCAGATGGGCGCGTTCGGCTCGAACATCATTTACCTCAGCGGCTCCGCTCCCAATCCACGCACGCCGCCCGGCATCGTGACCCTGGATGACGTCGCCGCGCTGGCCAGCCTGCCGCAAGTCATGCGAATCATGCCGGTCAACGGCGCCGAAGCCGGGGTGCGCTTCGGCAACCTCGACCACCTGAGCTACGTCGGCGGCAACGACACCAACTTTCCGGCGATCTTCAACTGGCCGGTGGTCGAGGGCAGTTACTTCACCGAGGCCGATGAACGCAACGCCGCGGCGGTCGCGGTGATCGGCCACAAGGTGCGCAGCAAATTGCTCAAGGACGTCACCAACCCCATCGGCCAATACATCCTGATCGAAAACGTGCCCTTTCAGGTCGTCGGCGTGCTCGCGGAAAAAGGCGCCAGTTCCGGCGATTCCGACAGCGACAATCGGATTGCCGTGCCCTACTCGGCCGCCAGTGTCCGGCTGTTCGGCACCCACAACCCCGAATACGTGGCCATTGCCGCGGCCGACGCGCGCAAGGTCAAAGAGACCGAAAAGGCCATCGAGCAGTTGATGCTGCGCCTGCACGACGGCAAACACGATTTCGAACTGACCAACAACGCCGCGATGATTCAGGCCGAGGCGCGCACGCAAAATACGCTGTCGCTGATGCTCGGTTCGATTGCGGCGATCTCGCTGCTGGTGGGCGGCATCGGCGTGATGAACATCATGCTCATGACCGTGCGCGAACGGACCCGGGAGATCGGTATCCGCATGGCCACCGGCGCTCGTCAGCGCGACATATTGCGCCAGTTCCTCACTGAAGCCGTGATGCTCTCGGTGGTCGGCGGGATCGCCGGCATCGCCCTGGCGCTGATCGTCGGCGGCGTATTGGTGCTCAGCAAAGTCGCGGTGGCCTTTTCCCTGGCGGCCGTCATCGGCGCCTTCGCCTGCGCACTGATCACCGGCGTTGTCTTCGGCTTCATGCCGGCCCGCAAAGCTGCCCGACTCGACCCGGTCACGGCCCTTACCAGTGAATGATCGATCTATGAAACCGCAACTGAGCCTGTTGACCCTTTGCCTGTTACTCGGCGCCTGCAGCCACCCGGCTGCGCGCCCGGACAGCGGCATTCAACCACCGCCGGCCTGGCAATCACCACACGATGAAAGTGCCTCCCGGACGAGTCGACAATGGTGGACGCAGTTCGGCAGCCCGCAGCTTGATCGCCTGATCGAACAGGCCCGCGTCGGCAGTTATGACCTCGCCGCCGCCATCGCTCGGGTGCATCAGGCCCGGGCCGACACAGTGATTGCCGGCGGCTCGCAGCTGCCGGAGATCAAGGCCGGCATGAACGCCAACCGCCAAAAACTGTTGCGCGGCAACGGCTACAGCCAACTCGATGCCGACAGCAGCAATAAGGCCGTGGACTACTTTGACGCCAACCTCAGCGCCAGTTACGAAATCGACTTCTGGGGCGGCAAACGTGCGTCCCGGGACAGTGCGCAATTCGGGCTGCGCGCCAGCGAGTTCGATCAGGCCACGGTTGAATTGACCTTGCTCAGCGGCGTGGCCAGCAGCTACGCGCAAGCCTTGTCGCTGGATGAACAAAGTCGCATTGCCGAGCTGAACCTGGCCAATGCACAGAACGTTTTGAAACTGGTGCAGACCCGTTTCAACTCAGGCTCGACCACCGCGCTGGAACTGGCCCAACAAAAAAGCCTGGTGGCGGCGCAACAACGGCAACTGCCGCTGATTCGCCAGCAAGCCGAGGACGCCCGGATCAACCTCGCCGCCTTGCTGGGCCGACCGGTTCAGCAACTTCCGCCCAGCCACGAATCCTTCGATCAACTGCAATGGCCTGCCATCGATGCCGGATTGCCCAGCGAACTGCTCAGCCGCCGCCCGGACATCGCCCGCGCCGAAGCGCAACTGGCCGCCGCCCAGGCCAACGTCACGGTCGCACGCGCAGCCATGTTGCCCGCCGTGACCCTCAGCGCCGACATCGGCTCGGGCGCCAACACGGCCAGCGACATTCTGCGCAGCCCGTTCTACAACCTCACCGCCGGGCTGGTCGCACCGATCTTCAACAACGGCCGCCTCGGTGCCGAGCGCGACAAGGCCACGGCCCGCCAACAAGAACTGCTGGAAGCCTACCGAGGCGCGATCATCAATGCGTTTGCCGACGTCGAAAAAGCCCTCAACAGCATTCGCGGCCTGGATGAACAGCGGCAGTGGCAACGCGAAGAACTGAACCAGGCCCAGGCCGCGTTCAACATTGCGCAAAGCCGCTATCAGGCTGGCGCCGAGGATTGGCTGACGGTGCTGGAAACGCAGCGCACGCTGTATGCGGCGCAGGACTCGAATGTGCAACTGCGGTTGTCGCGGTTGCAGGCGAGCATTGCGTTGTACAAGGCGTTGGGTGGGGGGTGGCAGGTGCTTTGATCGAGGTTATCCGTCACCAAAAACTGTGTGGCGAGGGAGCTTGCTCCCTTGCCACAAGTGCCTGGCTTACGAACTCAGCGGCTTGACCTTCAGATTCCGCGCATACCACGGCCGTTGCGGCACTCGCCGGAACAAATCCGCGAGTTTCTTTTCATCCGTACCGAAGGTAATGCGCAGCGCCAGCTTCATGGTTTCCGGGTCCATTTCCACCGACTTGCCGACCTGCAATCCCGGCGTAGTGCTGCAACCGTGGGTGCTCGGGCCGAGCCACGGATCATCGACTTCAACCCAGCGCCCCGGGGCGAACCAAGGCACGCCATTGACCTCAAGCCGACTGAGCTCACCCGGATGGAAACGCTCGTGGGCGCGGARCCAGTCTTCCAGGCGATCGTCGATCCAGCCGTGGAAATGCCAGAACACCGGGTTCACGTGGGATGAAAACGGGTCACCGAGGAAGTCGTTTTCCGGCGCATACCAACGCGCGGAAAAGTCCGCCGGATCCCGGGCAAAAGGCACCGGCTGACCGTTGGAGGGATCCCGTGGCACCGAGGCCCAGCGCATGTGCAGCCAGTCGTGCAGCCCCAGTTCCACCTCCGAACCGAACTGCCCCAGGGTCAGCTTCGACAGGTAACGCGGGTCGCGGTAACGGGACTCCCATACCTGAAAATTGCTGTGGTAGGTCTCGGCAGTCTTGATGTCGCTGACCCACTGGGTGTACTCGGTGTCTTCGGCGGCCAGCCAGGTGGGCGGCAGCGCCGTGCCATCGTGATTGTCGAAATAGCGGGCGAAGCCCTGACGGTCGCGTTCAAGCTCCGGCTGCGGCATCGGGAAGCTCGACCAGGACGGCAGGTCCTGCATCGAACGCGCCGTGCCGAGCATGTGCCGGTGCATGAAGAAAAAGTCGACTCCCGAACCATTACGGTCTTTGCGCGGCCCCCGGGCATCGCGCTCATTGCCTCGCGGGCCCGGCTGCCAGCCGATGCCGCGCAAGGCGTCCTGTTGGTCCTTGGAGAGTTTGTGCCATTTGTCCCGCGAGGCGTGCCAGAGCTGGTGGAACAAACGGTGCTCGGGGGAAATCAGCCACGCCAGCAACGGCGGATTCAACCCCACACGCTCACGGGCTTCGGGAAACAGCCGTTTGCGCGCGACAAAACGATTGTCCAGTTCCAGCAAACCGAGCGGGCGATCCAGGCGCAGGATCCGCCCGCTGAGGGTGCCACTGCCGGCATTGCCGAAATCGGCCCAGACCTCATCGAACGTGACCGCCAGCTCATAAGCCGGCGCGCCGTTGGCCGATTGCCGATCGATCAGGCGCCAGTACAGCTGGCTGGCGTCAGGCGACACCAGGTCGCCGATCACCCGGTAACGCGGCTCGGCTGCGCTGCGTAACTGCTGCGCGGTATCGAGGCAGCCACGCAGGCCACGGCCGCGCTGAGCGATGTCGAGAAACAGCTCCAGCCCGTGCTGCGGTAAACCGTCGAGGCCCGCTTGCGAACCTTCGAAGCGGATATCCCAGATGCCTCGCAGCGAGTTGGCCAACTGCTGACCCGCGGTGTCCGCGAGGTCGACCGTCGCCTCGCCGGGGGTAATCGTCGGGTCCGGCTTCGTCCATTCGCGATGCCCATAATAAGCCGCAGGCACGGCAGCGCCAGTCAGCGCCAGGCCTGCCATGAACCATCGTCGAGAAATCGTCATTGCCCTACCTGTGTCAGCCATGAAGCAGGCTTTATCCAAGCTAGAACGTTTGTTGTGCGGGGAAATTTAAGCGTGCCAAACACAATCCCCTGTGGCGAGGGAGCTTGCTCCCGCTCGGCTGCGAAGCAGTCGTAAATCCGGCGCATGCGRTGTGCCTGGCAGTACGAGGCTGCAGGTTTCAGGACTGCTTCGCAGTCCAACGGGAGCAAGCTCCCTCGCCACAGGTATCTCGCTATCTCCTAATTTTTTCTGCCAGCCACTCGTTCCTCCCAGATAGCAAAGGCCCCTGCGCCTGCACCGGGGCGGCGAACCTGACAGAGATGGCAATGACAAAACCACGTTCGAAAAAGGCTCTTTACATCGGCCTGCCGCTGGCCCTGGCGATCAGCGCCGGCGCGGGCTTCGCAGTCTGGTATTACGGGTTCAAGGACAACCCCGGTTACCCGATCAAGGTCATGCAACAGGCCGACGAGTTGCACGAGCGCATGCTCTCCTTCGATAGCCACATCAGCCTGATGCAGAACTTCGGCACCCAGGGCAATGAAGCCGACAAGGATGGCGAGGGCCAGTTCGACCTGGTCAAGGCCAACCGCGGACGCCTGTCCGGCGCGGCCCTGACGATTTTCGGCTGGCCGGAACTGTGGAATGGCGCCAACGCGCCGCACAAGCCCACCGCCGGTTTTGTCGAAGAGGCACGCAACCAGCAAGAGATCCGCTACAAGATTATTTCCGGGATGGTCCGCGACTTTCCCAATCAGGTCGCCATTGCCTACACCCCCGACGATTTCCGTCGTTTGCACGGCGAAGGCAAGTTCGCGATTTTCATCAGCATGCTCAATGCCTACCCGCTGGGCCACGACCTGAAGCTGCTGGACCTGTGGACGGCACGCGGCATGCGCATGTTCGGCTTCAGCTATATCGGCAATAACGACTGGGCCGACTCCTCGCGCCCCTTGCCGTTTTTCAACGATTCGCCCGATGCCCTCGACGGCCTCTCGGACCTAGGCAAGCAAGCGGTACATCGCTTGAATGACCTGGGCGTGATCATCGACGTGTCGCAAATGTCGACCAAGGCCCTGGAGCAAGTCGCGCAATTGAGCCGCACGCCGATGGTCGCCTCGCACTCGGCGCCACGGGCGATGGTCGACATCCCGCGCAACCTCAGCGACAAGGAAATGCAGCTGATCAAGAACAGCGGTGGCGTGGTGCAGGTGGTCGGTTTTTCCCAATACCTGCGCCCGCTGACCCAGACCACCCAGGACAAACTCAACGAACTGCGCAAAGCGTTCGACCTGCCGCCCCTGCCGAACCTCGCCATGGCATTAATGCCGGGCGATCCGGTCATCGCTGCCTGGCCCGAGAAAAAATTCGGCCAGTACGCCAGCCGTCTCTACGCGATTCTCGAAGAAGAACCCAAAGCCAGCCTCAAGGACCTCGGCGACGCCATCGATTACACGGTGCGAAAAATCGGCATTGACCATGTCGGCATCAGCTCCGACTTCAACGAAGGGGGCGGCGTCAAAGGCTGGGAAAACGTCGGTGACATTCGCAATGTCACGGCGGAACTGATCTCGCGCGGCTACTCCGAAGCAGACATCGCCAAGCTCTGGGGCGGCAACTTCCTGCGGGTCTGGGATCAGGTACAGAAAGCCGCCAAGCCGGCGCTGATTTCACAACAAGGCACGAGCACACCATGAGCGATCGTCGCACTTTTCTGAAACAGGCCGGGATCCTCGCCGCCGGCCTGCCGTTGACTGCCGGTCTGGACAACGTCGCCAACGCCACGCCAGTGCCATCGCTGCCTGGGGACAAATGGGCGCAACTGCGGCAGCTTTTCAACCAGGATCCGGATTACCTGCATTTCTCCAATTTCCTGATCACCTCGCACCCCAAGCCTGTGCGTGAAGCGATCGAGATGCACCGTGCCGCCCTCGATAAAAACCCCGGGCTGGCGATGGACTGGGACCTCGGCGTTATCGAGCAGCGTGAAGAAGAGGTACGTGTCTGGGCCGGTCGCTACCTGCAAGCCAATGCCAGACAGATCGCCTTGACCGGCAGCACCACCGAAGGCCTGGCGATGATTTACGGCGGCGTTCATGTACGCCCGGACCAGGAAATCCTCACCACCGCCCACGAGCATTAYGCGACCCACACCATTCTCGATCTGCGCACCCAACGGGACGGTACTCGGGTGCGCAAGATCAGGTTGTTCAAGGATCCGCAGACGGTGTCCAAAGCGGAGATCCTGGCCTCGATCGAGCAGAACATCAAACCCGAAACCCGTGTACTCGGCATGACCTGGGTGCATTCCGGCAGTGGCGTGAAACTGCCGATCGCCGACATCGGCGCGCTGGTGGACAAGCACAACCGCAATCGCGCCGATCAGGACCGCATTATTTACCTGGTCGACGGCGTGCACGGCTTTGGTGTCGAGGACTTGAGTTTTCCCGCCATGAACTGCGACTTCTTCATCGCCGGCACCCATAAATGGATGTTCGGTCCCCGTGGCACCGGCATCGTTTGCAGCCGCAGTGAAGAGGTCAAATACGTCACGCCGATCATCCCGACCTTCTCCGAAGCCACGGCGTTCTCCACCACCATGACACCGGGCGGCTACCACTCGTTCGAGCACCGCTGGGCGCTGAACGAAGCCTTCAAGCTGCATTTGCAATGGGGCAAGGCCGATGTTCAGGCGCGTATCCATGCCCTGAACAGCCATATGAAAAAACGCCTGCAAGCGCACCCGCAGATCGAACTGGTCACGCCCGTGAGTCCCGAGCTGTCATCCGGTTTCAGCTTCTTTCGGGTCAAGGGCAAAAGCAGCGACAAGATCGCCGCCTGGCTGATGCAAAACCGCGTGATCGCCGATGCCGTGGAGCGCGACGTGGGCCCGGTGATCCGCACGGCGCCGGGGCTGCTCAACACCGAAGCTGAAGTCGACCGCTTTATCGCGTTGCTCGGCAAACAGCTCTGATCGCCAGCCCCATGGTTAATGTCAGTCAGTTAAGTCGTAACGCGATCTGTAGCAGCTGGCGAAGCCTGCGTTCGGCTGCGAAGCAGTCGTGAATCCGACTGACGCGGTCTGCCTGACACACCGTAATCTCTGGTTTTACGACTGCTTCGCAGCCGAACGCAGGCTTCGCCAGCTGCTACAGAGATTGCGGCGTGGCGGAAGTTGCCCCCCCTGATTCCCTTTAACTTTTTATCGAGAGCAATGATGAACAGTGAGTTGCGTAGCTTGTCCCTGAAAACGCTCCCCGCACTGGCCTTCGCCGCCGTGGTTGCAGGCCTGCTGCCGGGTGCCGCTCAGGCCGCCGCCCCCGCCCCGCCCGGCAAAGTGTTCAAGGACTGCAAGCACTGCCCGGAGATGGTCGTGCTGCCCACCGGGACCTTCACCATGGGCACTCCGGACAATGAGGTGGGCCGCGAGCCCGACGAGGGTCCGTTGCACCCGGTGACCTTCGCCAAACCGCTGGCCATCAGCCGCTTTCAGGTGCTGGCCGGCGAGTGGGACGCGTACCTGCGCGACAGCGGTTACCTCATGCCCGACGGCGACACCCGGCCGGGCCGCGAGTGCAAGGCCGGCGTGCCGCGCTATGAACGCACGGCCAGGCATCCGGCGGTGTGCATGAACTTCCCCGAGGTCAATGCCTATGTGGCCTGGCTCTCGAAGAAGACCGGCAAGCACTATCGACTGGTCAGCGAATCGCTGCGTGAGTATGCCGCCCGCGCGGGCAGCAGTGGCTCGTTCCCCTTCCCGTTCGATGAAGGCAAGGAATACAGCATCGCCAAACACGCCAACACCTACGGCGCCGCCGATGGCTACAACTTCACCTCACCGGCGGGCAGCTTCCCGGCCAACGCCTTCGGCGTGTACGACATGCACGGCAACGTCTATGAGTGGACCGCCGATTGCTACAACGACAACTACGTCGGCGCACCGAGCGATGGCAGCGCCTGGTTGACCGGCGAATGCACCGCCCGGCGCATTCGCGGCAATGACTGGGGTGAAGCACCGGTGTTCTCGCGTTCGGGCAACCGTAATGCCACCTACCCCGACACCCGTGGCGACTGGCTCGGTTTTCGCGTCGCGCGGGATCTTTGAGGCTCCCACCTCCCGTCGCATGACCTGCAACAAACCCGTGCGCGGCTAAATCGCCGCCCACGGGTTTCGTCTTTTAAGCAGCCAAACTCTTGAACCTTTGCCCTTTAGCGGCACTTGAAGCGGAAACTTCCATGACCTCAAAATCCCGCGGAGCCTTCAGTGAAGTCCTCGGCCTGCTCAGGCCTTTCCGGGTCATCGTTGTGGTGTCGATCATGCTCGGCATGCTCGGTGGCCTCAGCATCACCGCGTTACTGGCGACCATCAATGACGCGCTGAACGCCGCCGATACCCCGTCGACCCGGGTGTTGGCAACGTTTATCGGCCTGTGCGCAGTGGCGTTGCTGACGTCGATCCTGTCGGACATCGGCACCAACCATGTCGGGCAACACATCATTGCCGGGCTGCGTAAATCCCTGGGGGAAAAAGTCCTGTTGGCACCGATCGAACAGATCGAGCGCTTCCGCAGTTATCGACTGATTCCGGTGCTGACCCATGACGTCGACACCGTCAGTGATTTCGCCTTTTCCTTCGCGCCGCTGGCCATTGCGTTCACCGTCACCCTCGGCTGCCTGAGCTACCTGGCCTACCTGTCGTTGCCGATGTTTGCCTTGCTGCTGGTGGCCCTGGTGATCGGCACCGCGCTGCAATACGTGGCCCGGACCAAGGGCATCAAGGGTTTCCAGGCGGCTCGCGAAGCCGAGGACGAACTGCAAAAGCACTACAGCGCGATTGCCGCCGGCGCCAAGGAACTGCGCATCCATCGTCCGCGCCGCCAACGCATGTTCAGCCAGCGCATCGAAGGCACCGCTGACTTCATCTGCAACACGCACATCCGCGCGGTCAACACCTTCGTGGTGGCCAAGACCCTTGGCTCGATGCTGTTTTTCGTGGTGATCGGCCTGGCGCTGGCCCTGCAATCGCTGTGGCTGGGCACCGATAAAGCGGTGCTCAGCGGGTTYGTGCTGGTGCTGTTGTACATGAAAGGCCCGATGGAATACCTGGTCACCACCCTGCCGGTGGTCAGCCGCGCCAACATTGCGTTCAAGCGCATCGCCGACCTGGCGGAGCAGTTTTCCTCGCCGGAACCGCACCTGCTGCTCAGTGACAAAGACGCGCCGAAACCGGTGGTCGAACACCTTGAAATGCGCGATGTGCATTTCGCCTTCCCGGCGGTGGACGGCAGCAAGCCCTTCGCCCTCGGGCCGGTCAACCTGTCCATCGCCCAGGGCGAGATCGTGTTTATCGTCGGTGAGAATGGCGGCGGCAAGACCACGCTGATCAAGTTGTTGCTGGGGTTGTATGCGCCCCAGGGCGGGGAAATCATCCTTAACGGTAAGCCGGTCCTGGCGCATAACCGCGACGACTATCGCCAGT
>NZ_JBFTMK010000072.1:0-12489 GCF_056396965.1 Pseudomonas sp. 05N434 | reverse complement strand
GGCCCTAACCGTTCGGGCTTCCTGTCCGGGTTCTTCACCCTGGTCGGCACCCACGGTCTGCACGTGACCAGYGGTCTGATCTGGATGGCGATCATGATGTACCAGGTGCAGAAAAAAGGCCTGACGGCGACCAACAAGACCCGTCTGAGCTGCCTGAGCCTGTTCTGGCACTTCCTGGACGTGGTGTGGATCTGCGTATTCACCGTTGTTTATCTGATGGGGACTATGTAAATGGCTAACGCGCACTCTCATGACGACGCCGGTCACGGCAGCGTCAAGTCCTACGTCATTGGCTTCGTCCTGTCGGTAATCCTGACCCTGATCCCGTTCGGTCTGGTGATGTACCCGTCGCTGCCGAAGTCGCTGACCCTGTGGATCGTACTGGCTTTCGCCGTTATCCAGGTGCTGGTGCACCTGGTGTACTTCCTCCACCTCGACCGTTCCGCCGCGCAGCGTAACAACGTGATTGCGTTTGTTTTCGCCGCGATCGTGATTGTCCTGCTGGTTGGCCTGTCGCTGTGGATCATGTTCAGCATCCACACCAACATGATGGCGAAGTGAGGTAAGTCCGGATGTCCTTTAAGCACTTTATCCAAATCACCAAACCGGGGATCATTTTCGGTAACGTGCTTTCTGTGGCAGGCGGATTTTTCCTGGCCTCCAAAGGGCATGTCGATCTGGCCATTTTCCTGGCCGCGATGATCGGCACGTCCCTGGTCGTGGCTTCCGGTTGCGTGTTCAACAACTGCATCGACCGCGACATCGACCTGAAGATGGAACGCACCAAGAACCGGGTGCTGGTCCAGGGCTTGATCTCCCTGAAACTGGCCCTGGCTTATGCGACCGTCCTGGGTGTCGCCGGCGTTGCGTTGTTGTACAAGGTGGCCAACCCGTTGGCCGCGTTGTTCGCGGTGATCGGTTTTGTCATCTACGTCGGCTTCTACAGCCTGTACCTCAAGCGCAAGTCGGTTCACGGCACGCTGGTGGGCAGTCTGTCGGGGGCGATGCCACCGGTGATCGGTTACGTCGCGGTCAGCAATAACTTCGACATGGCCGCACTGACGTTGCTGGTGATGTTCAGCCTGTGGCAGATGCCGCATTCCTACGCCATCGCAATCTTCCGCTTCAACGATTACCTGGCCGCATCGATTCCGGTGCTGCCAGTGAAGCGCGGCATTGAAGTGGCCAAGAAACACATCCTGCTCTACATCCTGGCCTTCCTCGTGGCGACCTTGATGCTGACCTTCAGCGGCTACGCCGGCATGAGCTACCTCGCCGTCGCCGCGGCCATGGGCATGTACTGGCTGTACATGGCCTGGACCGGCTACAAGGCAGTGGATGACACGGTCTGGGCACGCAAGCTGTTCGTGTTCTCGATCTTCACCATTACCGCGTTGAGCGTGATGATGTCTTTGGACTTCAAAGTGCCGAGCGAGTTGTTGCTGACGTACGCGCCTTAAGCGTCGGATGTTGTAAAGAAAAGCCCCGCCCTTCGTGAGAAGGGCGGGGCTTTTTCGTTTAATCACGATTGGTGTACAGGCAATAAAAATCCCCGCTTGATGGCGGGGATTTTTGTGTGCAGCGTTTAGCGTTACTGCGCGGCGATGCTGTAACCGTCGAACGCGGTCTGCTGCTGCAGCGCGGTGATGATGTTTTTTCGGTTGACCGGTTGTTCGGCCCCGGCATTGTCCAGGAACGTCTCGCTTTCCAGCTCCGCTTCTTCACCTTCGCCGACGAAAGTGAAGCCCAGGAATTCCAGCGCTTCACGGTCAACGTTCAGGCGCGAGCGCGGGGTGCGCAGGGGCAGGGTGACGCTGATGCCGTCCTTGCTGATGGTGAACACTTCGACTTCTTTTTTGGCGCGAGCCGCTTTGCTCTTGCCGCTGCTCGGGTTGCTGATGGCTTGGTGAGTCTGGTTCAGCACTTTCAGCGCCAAGCCATAAACGATTTCCTGGAACGCCGGGTCGTCCTTGAAGCTGGACAGAATGCGGCTGATCGGGAATTTGCTGCTCAGGTCTTCCAGGGCGGCAATATCGGCCGCTTCGGCGTCTTTCAATTGCTTGAGTTCGCCCATCAATTCGTAGGCTTTATCGTCATCGAAGCTGTCGTGAGCCTGGCGAATCGCGGCGCGCAGTTCGCGGATCTGGTCGCTTTCCCGGGTGGATTGAAAAGCGTCCAGAACCATCTCGCTGATGGTCTTGGCCTGAGGCACGTGTTGTGAAAGATTGATGGAGTTTTCGTATTCCGCTTTGGACGACAAGGTGACTACGGATTCAGCGGTATTGGAATCGGACATTGAAATTTCACTACTTCTTTAACTTGGATAGAGGCGAGAAAGCACGGGGCTTTTTCAGGCCGCCTAATCTATTGGACCAGCGCTGCGTTGTCACGGATGAACCGGTGGCTGGTCTGCATTTTTGGTGAGAGCGCTTTTAGCTGACTGACATCTGCGGGCGTTTTGCCTGGAGTGTCAGTAGCACCCRATAAAGTTTCAGCGCCCGCCCGCTGATCAATCCGCAGACAAAACCTGACGCCGTGGCCTTGAGCAGCAACATCTCAACAGTGACGGCGAACTCCGGATGCACCTCATCCTGATAGCCAAAGTAATAGTTCACGGCAAAAAACAGCAGGTAGAGCACCGGTGTTTTAACCGTGCCCGGCACGATCAGCCCGGTTTCCGGATCATCCAGCTCAATACCCTTGTGCGCAAATACAACCAGTGCCGTGAGGCTGCCCATAATGACGGCGGCCAACCAGCAGCCAATCGATAGTTGAGGGTTCAGCGTCAGGTTCAGCGAGTACAACGACCAGCCGAGCAAAAGCGGTGGAGTGACAAGCAACGACGTTTTGCTTTCATGGGTTGGGGATAAGGCTTTGACGCCGTAGTAACAGAGCAGCAGAAAGATCGCATAAACCCATAGCGGGGTGTTTTGCAGGGTATTGAGCATTACGTAGCATCCGTGCCGGGAATGAAGAGTCCGGATAATAGCTGCTGCCATGGCCGAGGCTATCGACTATTTCCCCGTCGAATTCATATTCATCGAACGAGTCATCCATTGCTCCGCCGTTTGCTCATCCACCGGTAAGGAGAAGCGAAAAGTCGCGCCGCGTCCCGGCACATCAATCAGCTCGATCTCGCGACCGTGCAATTGCAGGATTCGGTGCACGATCCGCAATCCCAGCCCGCCATCGCGCCGTGCGCCACCAATGTTGAATGGACGCAGGAACAGCCCTTCACGTAATGGGGGGGCGATGCCAGGACCGGTGTCGCTGACGGTCACTTCGATAAAAGACCCTTGGGGGCGGAGGCTGAGTTCGATTTCTCCGCCTGGGGGCGTGTGGCGTAGGGCGTTGTCGAACAAATTGGTCAGCACCCGCTCGATCAGCCCCAGGTCGGCGCAGGCCACGGCGACGTTGGGGGCGAAGGTGGCCTTGAGTTCAATCTGGCGCGCTTCGGCGCTGAGTTCGAATTTCTGAAAAATGTCCTGCACCAGATCGGTCAGGGAGAAACGCTCCAGCACCGGTTGCACGAAACCGTGTTCCAGCCGCACCAGTTCCAGCAGTGATTGCGCCAGGCCGCCGACCTTGCGGCTTTGATCCAGGGCGATTCCCAGATAACGACGGCGGTCGGCGGGGGACAAGGTGGCGTCCTTGAGCGAAAGGGTTTCCAGGTAACCGTGCAGCGAGGCCAGCGGTGTGCGCAGGTCGTGGGAAATGTTGGCCACCAGTTCGCGACGCTCCTGATCCTGACGGGTCAGCGAGCGCCATTGTTCACCGAGGCGCGCTTGCATCTGTCGGAAGGCTGCGTCGAGTACGGCTATTTCATCGTGGCTGGCGGCCTTTTCCATGGGCTCCGGCTCAGGTTCGGGCGAAGCGGTCGGAACGCCGTTGATATCGAACTGACTGACTTTCTCGGTCAAGCGACGCAATGGCCGGGTGATCAGGGCGAATGCCGTGAGGCCGGCAATCAGGCACAGCAACGCCACCAGTCCGATGGACAACAACGCGGTATTGAGTGCGGCGCTGGTGGCTCCGCGCTCGGCGAAGCGGTCATGCGCTTCGCTGAGCAACACCACGTACAGATAACCGGCCGGCTGACCGTTGACCCGCAAAGGCGCGGCGCTGAACACCTTGCGACCATCGACGCTGCGTGGATCGTCGCCGAGAATCGGCAATGCCTCGCCTTTGAGCAAGCGCTGGATTGGCAGCAGATCGACCTGCTCCCTGTGTATCCGGCCTTCGGGCGCGGCGCTGCCGACAATCCGGCCTCCTGTGTCCAGCAGATAGACCTCGACACTGGGATTGACCAGCATCAGCTGGCTGAACAGTTCGCGCACCGCATTGGGCATCGGGCCATTGCGGTCCATCAGCACGGTGTCGTGGGCAATGTGTTGCGCCAGATCCCGCGACAAGCCTTGCACCACTTCCAGTTCATGCATCTGACTGGAGCGCACCTGCATCCACGCCGAGGTACCGCAGCACACCAGCAACAGCACGGCGAACACCAGGGACAGGCGTTGAGTCAGGGTCAGCCTCATGGCTGCTCTCCGCTTGCTGCGAATTTGTAGCCACGGCCCCACACCGTGAGGATGCGCGCCGGTTGCGCCGGATCGGCCTCGATCTTTGCCCGCAGGCGGTTGATATGAGTGTTGACCGTGTGTTCATAGCCTTCGTGGCTGTAGCCCCACACCGCATTGAGCAGGTCCATGCGCGAGAAGACTTTGCCAGGCTGACGGACAAAGAAGTACAGCAGGTCGAATTCCCGTGGCGTGAGGTCAAGACGCCGGCCGTCGAGGGAGACTTCACGGGTGATCGGGTCGATGGACAGGCCATCGCTGATCAGACTGCCAGCATCCATTTTCAGATTGCGGGCCATGGCGTCGACCCGTCGCAGCAGTGCCTTGACCCGTGCCACCAGCTCGAGCATGGAAAAGGGTTTGGCCAGGTAATCGTCTGCGCCCAGCTCCAGTCCCAGAATCCGATGTACTTCGCTGGAGCGCGCACTGGTGATGATGATCGGTGTGTAACGGGCCATGGCCCGGGCGYGGCGGCAGATTTCCAGGCCATCGACGCCGGGCAGCATCAGGTCGAGGATCAGTGCGTCCCAGCTTCCTTGCTGCAACAGACGCATGCCCTCGTCGCCGTCGGCGCAGTGCACCACCTCGAACTGCTCATCACGCAGATGCAGGCAGATAAGGTCGGCGATGTGCAGGTCGTCCTCGACCACCAGGACGCGTTTGGTCTGTTCCATGGAGCTCGATCCTTTGTGACGCAATGAACACATTGTGCGGGTTTTCCTGAGGTTGAGTTATCACGAATTATTTAACTCCTCGTGAGGATTTGGCGATCAACTCAAGCCTAGGCTGTGTTCCATGCAAGGCACCTGGAATTTTGGAGAAGGCCATGTTTTCACGGCGACAGTTTCTTGTAGCGAGCGGCGGGCTGGGGGCTGCAGCCCTGGTGATCGGTGTATTGCCAAAATTTTCCACAAGCGTTGCGCTGGTCGATGAAGCCCGCGCGCAGGAGGTTTTCGAGGTGACCCACAGCGACAGCGAATGGCATGCCCGGCTCAGCGCCGAGCAGTACGAAATACTGCGCGAAGAGGGCACCGAACGGGCCTACAGCAGCCCGCTGAACAACGAGCACCGCAAAGGCGTTTTTGCCTGCGCCGGTTGTGATCTGCCGTTGTTTTCTTCCGACACCAAGTTCGACAGTCGTACTGGCTGGCCGAGTTTCTGGGCTCCCCTGGACAACGCGGTGGCCACCCGACAGGACCGCTCCTTCGGTGTATTGCGCGAAGAGGTGCACTGTCGTCGTTGCGGCGGTCATCTGGGGCATGTCTTCGAGGATGGGCCAAAGCCCACCGGGCTGCGCTACTGCATGAACGGCCTGGCGCTGACCTTCAAGCCACAGGCGTAATCCATGGGCACTTCCTTTCACTCACTTCATGCAGGTCGACGATATGTGGCTTCTGGTCCTCGCTTATCTCGGTGGTGTGCTGACGATTGTCAGCCCGTGCATTCTGCCGGTATTGCCCTTTGTCTTCGCTCGCACCGGGCAGCCGTTTATGAAAAGTGGCTTGCCGCTGCTGGCGGGGATGGCGCTGACCTTCGCGCTCGTCGCCTCGTTGGCGGCGGTGGGCGGCGGTTGGGTGGTGCAAGTCAATCAATACGGTCGCTGGCTCGCGTTGCTGTTCGTTGCACTGTTCGGGTTGACGCTGTTGCTGCCGCGGTTGGCCGAACGCCTGACGCGTCCACTGGTGGCAGCCGGCGGTCGGCTGTCGCAAGCCGCGGGCGCCGATGCCCGGCCGCGTCCCGGCGCTTCATTCCTGATCGGCGTCGCCACGGGCCTGCTCTGGGCACCCTGCGCCGGGCCGATTCTGGGTTTGCTGCTGACCGGTGCGGCGCTGCAAGGGGCAAGCATCGCAACCACTCTGTTGCTGCTGGCTTACGCGGCCGGTGCCGCCACTTCTCTCGCTGCGGCACTGCTGCTGGGCGGTAAAGTCTTCGCCGCAATGAAGCGCTCGATAGGCGCGGGCGAGTGGCTGCGTCGAGGCCTGGGCGCTGCGATGCTGGTTGGTGTGGTGGCGATAGCCCTGGGACTGGACACCGGGATTCTGGCGCGGGTTTCAACGGCGTCCACCGGCGGTCTCGAACAGGCGCTGGTCAACCGGTTGGCCAGTAAGACTCCGGCCAACAGCGGGGCGATGATGGCGCAGATTCCACGGGCCGGCGATCAACCCGCCGGCGGCATGATGGCCACTGGAGATGCGATGAAAGTGACCGCGAACGCGCTGCCGATTGAGGGCAGCCTTCCATCCCTGGACGGCGCCGTGCAATGGCTCAACTCGCCCCCACTCACCGCTCAGGCGTTGAAGGGCAAGGTCGTGCTGGTGGATTTCTGGACTTACTCCTGCATCAACTGCCTGCGCACCCTGCCGTATGTGAAGGCCTGGGCTGAGAAGTATCGCGATCAGGGTTTGGTGGTGATCGGTGTCCATGCGCCCGAGTTTGCCTTCGAACGGGATGTGGGCAATGTCACCAAAGCCATGAAGGACCTGGGCATCACCTACCCGGTGGCCATCGATAATGACTACAAGATCTGGCGTGCTTTCAACAACGAATACTGGCCGGCCCATTACTTTGCCGATGCTCAGGGACGCATTCGTTATCACCATTTTGGTGAAGGCAAGTACGCCGAGTCCGAGCAAGTGATTCAGCAACTGTTGCGTGAGGCGGGAGCGGCGAAAGTCGCGCAGGGGCTGATCAATGCCAACGCCCAGGGTGTTCAACTCGCCCCGGACATGAATGAAGTGCAATCGCCCGAAACCTATGTCGGCTACCGGCGGATGGAGCATTTCGCCTCTGAAACCAGCCTGGTGCCGGACAAGGCGACTGCCTATAAGCCACCGTCACAACTGGCCCTCAATGACTGGAGCTTGGACGGTCAATGGGCTGTCGGTCCGGAGCGGGCCGTTTCAAACGCTGCGGCCAGTCGTATCGTCTATCGCTTTCACGCTCGCGACTTGCACTTGGTGTTGGGCCCCGGTGCTGACGGCAAACCGGTGCGTTTCAAAGTGTTGATCGATGGCAAGCCCCCAGGTGATGCCCACGGTATCGACGTCGCGCCTGATGGCCGCGGCAGCGTCACCGAGCAGCGGTTGTATCAACTGGTACGCCAGAGCACAGGCGTAAAAGACCGGACCTTCAGCATCGAGTTTCTCGATCCGGGTGTGTCGGCGTATGCGTTTACCTTTGGTTGATAGCCCCCATTCATTCAGGAGACAGCCCATGAAAACCCCATTCAACTGGCGTCGCACATTTCTGGGTTTGGCCGCCGCCAGCGTTATCGGTCAGTGCTCTGCATTCTCGTTCGCAGGCGCCGAAGAGGCGGTCCTCATCCCGGCGCCGACGCTTGATGAAACCACCCAGGCGCACAGCGAAACGGCGGTTTTTGCCGGCGGTTGCTTCTGGGGCGTCCAAGGCGTGTTCCAGCATGTCAAAGGGGTGAAAAATGCGGTTTCCGGTTATGCCGGTGGCGCAGCCAATACCGCTCAATACGAGCGGGTCAGCGAGGGTGACACCGGCCATGCGGAGGCCGTCGAAGTGACCTTCGATCCCGCTCAGGTCAGTTACGGAAGCCTGCTGCAGATCTATTTCTCGGTGGTCCACAACCCCACCGAACTCAACCGCCAGGGCCCGGACCGAGGCACTCAGTATCGGTCGGCGCTATTCCCGAAAAGCACCGAACAGCAACGCGTCGCCCAGGCTTACATCACCCAGCTCGACGCTGCCCATTCGTTCAATAAACCGATTGTCACCAAGCTGGAAAGCTACAACGGTTTCTACCCGGCGGAAGAGGAGCATCAGGACTTCCTGACCGAGCATCCGACCTACCCCTACATCGTGATCAATGACCTGCCGAAAGTGGCGCAGTTGAAGCAACTGTTTCCGAATCGGTATCAGGAAAAACCAGTATTGGTGAAAGCGGGCATGCAGGGCGGCTGACAGGACGGAGTCGCCTCACCCAGAAATCAGGTTCTTGCCCGCGATTTTCGACCGATACAACGCCTGATCGGCCCTGGCCAGCAACCCGGTCTGTTGTTCTTCTTCAAAGCGCTGCACCACGCCAAAACTCATGGTCACTTGATAGTCCCCGACCGGCAGCAGGCTCGCCAGGCCATGACGGATTCTTTCAGCGAGTGACCTGGCGTCGGCCAACAAGGTATTGGGCAAAATCAGGATGAATTCGTCACCGCCCCAGCGCGCCAACAGATCGCCTTTGCGCACGCAGTGCTTCACACTCTCGATCACTTGCACCAACGCTGCATCTCCCAGGGCGTGACCGTAGTGATCGTTGATGTTTTTGAAGTCATCGAGGTCCATGGCGATCAGCGACAGGGGTTCGCGGAAGCGTTGGGCGCGGTCGCATTCCTTGGGCAGGGTTTTCTCCAGTCGATAGCGATTGGCGATGCCGGTCAGCACATCGGTTTCTGCCAATTTACGATTTTCTTCGAGTTGAATCTGTAACTGCTGATTGACCCGGGACAACTCCCGAGTGCGTTCCTTGACGATGGCTTCCAGGGATTGATTACGCCGCTCCATTTCTTCGATCAGGCGTTTCTTGTCTTCGATGCTGCGGTGCGCGCCGATCATTCGCGCCACCGAGCCGTCGGCATTACGTGCCAGCACGTAGCCGCGATCCTCGATCCAGGTGTAAGTGCCATCGTGCATGCGACAGCGATACTCGGCCTGATAACCGGGAGCGCGCTGATCCAGGTAGTCATCAAACAACGCCATGACCCGCGAATAATCGTCGGGGTGGATCACGTTTTCCCAGGTCAACACATTGTTGTCCAGGGAATGAGGCGTATAGCCGAGCATCTCGTACCACCCGGGGTTGCGATAGACGAACCCGGTGTTGGCGTTCCAGTCCCAGATACCATCGCTGACCAGTTCCAGAATGGTGTGCAGCATGTCTTCGTTAAAATCTGACAGATCGAACTTCAACGGCTCGATTTTCGATGCCTCACCCATCATCGGTCTCCCTGCCGTCCTGATATTAACGTGACTCGTCAGTCGAGGAGATTAGTTCATGGCGTATTGCCCCGGCTAGTGCTTGCCCCACCACTGCAGTGCAAAGTCAACGAAGCTGCGCAATTTCGGCAAACGGTAGCGGTCCTGGGCATACACCAGGTTCATCGGCCGACTTGGCAGTTGGTAGTCCTGCATCAAGGCCACCAGTTTTCCGTCCCGAAGGTCTTGTTCCACCAGCGCATCGGGAACCATCACGATGCCCATGCCGGTTCGCGCCGCTTGATGCAACCCCGCCGAGCTGTTGATCAACATCGGCCCGCTGACCGCCACCATGACTTCACCTTCGGGCCCCTTCAGGCGCCATTGTTTGGCTACCGAGTGCCAGTCATCTCCGGCCGGGTAGGCGAAGGCCAAACAGTCATGGTGTTGCAGGTCGGCGGGTTTCTGCGGTGTGCCTCGACGCTCCAGATAATCCTTCGATGCGCACAGGGTCATCGTGTAGTCGATGAGCGGGCGAGAAATCATGTTGGACAGCTCGGTCGTGCCCAGACGAATCGCCACGTCGAAACCGTTGTCGAGCAAGTCCAGGCGCTGGTTGGTCAAAACGACATCGAGTTTGACTTGCGGGCAGCGCAGGGTGAATTCGCTCAGGGCCGGTGCGAGCCGTTCGGTGCCGAAGGTCAGCGGTGCGGTGATGCGCAGAGTGCCGCTCGGCTCGTCGAGGGTTTGTTCGGCCAGGCGTTCGGAGTCAGCCACCAGCCCCAGCACTTCGAGACACCGCTGATAGTACGCCGTGCCGAATTCCGTCAAACGCTGACGCCGTGTCGTACGGTTGAGCAAGCGCACACCCAGGCGTTGCTCCAGAGCCCGCAGATGATTACCGACCATGGTCGTGGACATTTCGCACTGCAAAGCGGCGGCGGTCATGCTGCCGGCTTCCACCACTCTTACGTAAACGGTCATTGCCTGGAATAAATCCATTATCAAGCTCAGCTTTAAAATGATTGAAGTGTTGCGGTATTTATCCAGCTCAGGTGGCTAACCATACTGCAAAAACACCGACTATTGATGGAGCTTGATGTCATGACCGCCACCTGCCTGATGAGCACTTACCAACCTCTGGCCCTGAGTTTCAGCAAAGGCCTGKGCACGCGCCTGTGGGATCAGGCCGGTCGTGAATACCTGGACGCGGTGGCGGGCGTGGCGGTGACCAACGTCGGTCATTCCCACCCGCGAATCGTGTCGGCCATCAGCGAACAGGCCGGGTTGCTGTTGCACACATCCAACCTGTACAGCATCGACTGGCAACAGCGACTGGCGCAGAAACTGGTTCGGCTGTCGGGCATGGAGCGGGCGTTCTTCAATAACTCCGGTGCCGAAGCCAACGAAACTGCGCTGAAACTTGCGCGGCTTTACGGCTGGCACAAAGGCATCGAGCAGCCGCTGGTAGTGGTCATGGAGAACGCTTTCCACGGACGGACCCTCGGCACCTTGTCGGCCAGTGACGGCCCGGCGGTGCGCCTGGGGTATAACAAGTTGCCGGGGGACTTCATTAAAGTGCCATTCGGCGACCTCGCTGCCCTGGAGAAGGCGCAGAAAGCCCACGGCCCACGCATTGTGGCGATTCTGATGGAGCCGATTCAGGGCGAAAGTGGTGTGCAAGTGGCGCCGCCTGGTTATCTCAAAGCAGTGCGTGAGCTCTGTGACCGACGCGCCTGGTTAATGATGCTCGACGAAATCCAGACCGGCATCGGCCGTACCGGCCAGTGGTTTGCGTTTCAGCACGAAGGCATCATCCCGGACGTCATGACCTTGGCCAAAGGCCTGGGTAATGGAGTGCCCGTCGGTGCCTGCCTGGCTCGGGGCAGGGCTGCGGATTTATTCACACCTGGCAGCCACGGCAGTACATTCGGCGGCAATCCGCTGGCGTGTCGGGTGGGTTGCACCGTGCTGGAGATCATCGAGGAACAAGGCCTGCTGGAAAACGCCAGACTTCAGGGCGAACGCCTGCTTGCCAGATTGCGCGTCGAACTGGCCGACGATCCGAACGTCCTGGTGATCCGTGGCCAGGGATTGATGATCGGCATCGAACTCGCCCAACCAATCCGCGACCTGACCCTGATCGCCGCACGGGATCACGGTTTGCTGATCAACGTGACACGGGGCAAGACCATTCGCCTGCTGCCACCGCTGACGATTGATGAGCGGGAAGTGGAAATGATTGTCAGAGGAGTGGGGCGGGCGGTGAAAGCGGCCTGAATGTGCTCAGTAGTGATACCTGCAAAGCACGATGCGCACCTCACCATTCTCGATTGCATAAACCAGGCGATGCTCGGAGGTGATTCGGCGTGACCAGAGGCCGCTCAGATTGTGTTTGAGCGGTTCAGGTTTGCCCAATCCTTCGAAGGGCTCACGCAGGATCGCCTTGATCAGCAGGTTGATTCGTTTGAGCCCGGCCTTATCGTTTTGCTGAAACCACAAATAGTCGTCCGAGCCTTCAGGAGTGAACTCGATATTCATTCTTCGATAAGTTGCCTGACTTTGGTCTTCCCTGCTCGCAGGTTACCGATTGATTTGATCAGTCGCTCGGCATTGGCTGGAGAACGGAGCAGATAGGCTGTCTCTTCGAGAGCGTTGTACTCCGCCAGAGACATCATCACCACAGGTTCGCCTTTCTGGCGGGTAACCAGTAATGGGGTGCGGTCTTCGTTGACCCGATCCATGGTTTCGGCCAGATGTGCACGTGCGGTGGTGTAGCTGATGGTTTGCATGTTGTAGTCCTCGCTCAAGGCAAAAAACGTACAGAAATGAGTACATGATGACAAGGCGACACCTACGAGTGGTCATTACGCAGACGACATATCCACGCTGGGTTAAAGTATCGCTGAAGCTTCTTCAAGACGTTTCTGCGAACGATGTAATCCCATTCTGACAATCTCGCCAGCTAGTCGTG
>NZ_JBFTMK010000071.1:0-13534 GCF_056396965.1 Pseudomonas sp. 05N434 | reverse complement strand
GTGTTCACTCCGGCAGTTCATACACATAAATCTTCTGCGCCTCCATCTGATACCCGGCATCCGCCAATTCGCTGGTGGACGCCTTGACCTGCAACGCACCTTCGACCCAGTACGGCTGGTACAGCTCATCGAGCTTCACGCCGACTTCGCTTTTGACGTGCACGATCTGGTTCGACGGCGGAGGCGGTACGTGGATGCAGGCGCCGAAATACGGCACCAGCAGAAACTCCGTGGTGCGGCCTTCTTCACTGACCTCCAGCGGCACGATGTACCCCGGCAAGCGAATGTTCTGGCCATCGAGACTTTTCACCACCGGCGCGTTCGGCATGTCCTGTTTGGCGCCCGGGGCCGACTCCGCGGACAA
This sequence comes from Pseudomonas sp. 05N434, assembly GCF_056396965.1. Lineage (NCBI taxonomy): Bacteria > Pseudomonadati > Pseudomonadota > Gammaproteobacteria > Pseudomonadales > Pseudomonadaceae > Pseudomonas > Pseudomonas sp. 05N434. The sequence continues at coordinate 13,170 of NZ_JBFTMK010000071.1, read as the reverse complement.
TGCGTCGCTCATCTTCGACAGGTCGTGCAGCGGCGTCATGTTCGGCACTTCCGGCGGGGCATCCGGCGGGATCATTTCCGACCAGGTCAGGTCTTTCGGCTCGGCCGCCCACAGCGGCAGAGCAACCAACATCAACAGCGCAAGCAGAGCGCGGGGCATGTTCAAGGTCCTCACAGGCGGATCGACAGGCCATCGGCCAAGGATTGGCGATAAGCGCGCCAGGCCGGCACGCTGCCCATCAGCAGCGCGGCGATCAGGATGCCACCGAGCAGCGTCCATTCATATTCGCTTGGCCAGGCCAGCGGCAGGTACAAACCGTAATTCGACTGCACGTAACCCTGCGCCACGGCGATGCCCACATACAGCAGCGCCACGCCGGCAATCACTCCCGACAGCGCCAGGGCAAACGCTTCCAGCACCAGTAAAGTCGCGATATGCCATGGCCGCGCACCCACCGAACGCAGAATCGCCATCTCCCGGCGCCGCTCGTTGAGGCTGGTGAGAATCGCCGTAAGCATGCCGATCAACCCGGTCAGCACCACGAACAGCGAGACGACGAACAAGGCTTTTTCCGCCGTGCTCATCAAACTCCACAGCTCCTGCAACGCCACACCCGGCAGGATCGCCAGCATCGGTTCGCCACGGAATTCGTTGATTTCACGTTGCAGCGCGAAGGTCGAAATCTTGTTGTTAAGGCCGAGCATGAACGCGGTGATCGCTTGCGGCGTCAGGTCCATGTTACGCGCCTGATCGGCACTGACCCGACCGTTACCCCGCGCCGGTACACCGTTGTGCCAGTCGATGTGGATCGCTTCCATGCCGCCGAGGCTGATGTGCAGCGTGCGGTCCACCGGGGTGCCGGTGCGTTTGAGAATGCCGACCACGGTGAACGGTTTGTCGTCATGCTTGACCAGGCTGATCGCCGCCACGCCATGGGCCAGCACCAGTTTGTCGCCGAGTTTGTAGTGCAGCGCGTCGGCCACTTCGGCGCCGAGCACCACTTCGAACGGATCGCTGGCGAAGGCACGGCCGTCGGCCAGTTCCAGATGCTGTTGATGGCCATACTGGTAATGCTCGAAGTACGCCTCAGTGGTGCCCATCACCCGATAACCACGATGGGAATCGCCGAGGGACATCGGGATCGCCCACTTCACTTTCGGGTTGTTGGCGAACTGCTCGAAGCTGTCCCAGCGGATGTTGTTGGTGGCGTTGCCGATGCGGAATACCGAATACAGCAGCAGGTTCACCGAGCCGGAACGCGCGCCGACGATCAGATCGGTGCCGCTGATGGTGCTGGCGAAACTGGCCTTGGCCTCGGTGCGCACCCGCTCCACCGCCAGCAGCAGGCAGACCGACAGGGCGATGGCGAACGCGGTGAGGATCGCGGTGAAGCGACGGTTAGCGAGGCTGGCCATGGCTAGACGAAACAAATACATCTCAAACCTCGGACGGGGTGGCGGCGCGATTGAGATCGGCCAGCGACAGGTGGCGATCGAACAGCGGCGCGAGGCTCTGATCGTGGCTGACGAACAACAGGCTCGAGCCGGCTTCGCGGCATTCGGCGAACAACAGGCGAATGAAGTTTTCGCGAGCGTCGTAGTCCAGGGCCGAGGTCGGTTCGTCGGCGATCACCAGTTCCGGCTGACCGATCAGTGCACGCGCGGCAGCGACCCGCTGCTGCTGGCCGATGGACAGTGAATCGGCGCGGCGGCCCAGAATGTTTTCGTCCTTCAGGCCCAGATGGGCGAGCAGGGTGGCGGCGGCCTGATCGACGCTGCCGTGGCGCTGTTTCGCCCGCTCGGCGCGCAGTTTCGAGAAGTGACAGGGCAGTTCGACGTTCTCCCGCACCGACAGAAACGGCAGCAAGTTGAATTGCTGGAAGATGTAGCCGGTGTGATCGACCCGGAAGTGGTCGCGAGCCCCGGCAGACAGTTCAGTCAATTCCTGGCCGAGCAACCGGATGCTGCCGCGATCAGGCTTTTGCACACCGCCGAGCAAGCCGAGCAGGGTGGTCTTGCCGCTGCCGCTGGGGCCTTTGAGGAACAGGGTTTCACCAGGCTCCAGGCGAAACGCCGGGATGTCCAGCAGCGGCGGGTGACCGGGCCAGCTGAAGCCCAGGTCGGACAATTCGATGAGTGCTTGGGTCATGGCGCCGATTTCATGAGGTTTGTCTCGACTTCGCATTCAACATTACCCCCTGTAGGAGCGAGGCTTGCCCGCGAAGAGGCCAGTAGATCCAACAGAGATGTTGACTGACAGATCGCTTTCGCGGGCAAGACTCGCTCCTACAGGATTGGTGTCGGATCAGAATTTCAGGGCAGCCGCCTTGGCCGTCACCTCAACCCCTTGCTGCCCGCTCGGGCTGACCAGTTGTACCTGAATCTTCTGGGTAGCCGGGAACGTGTTGAAGACAGTCGCCAGGTCCAGGGTCTTCAGCGCGCCCGGGGCCGAGCAGCTGAATTGGTAACGGGCGTGGATTTCGCTGTGGTCATGTTGATGCTCGTGACCGTCCTTGGCTTCTTCATGCTCATCGTCGGCATCCGGTTTGTCACCGAACAACGGGCTTTCCAGTTCCTGGGTCGCGACCACGCAACCGGCGGCTTTCGGCAGGTTGAACAGCGTCAGCGGTTTTTCCAGTTGGGCACGGACCGCAGCGACTTTGGCCTTGTCGGCATCGGTGGTGGCGGCGTGCTCGAACCCCACCAGGTTCATTGCCGGGCTTTCCAGCTCCAGCTCCAGGGTCTGGCTGTCCAGCGCCGCATTCAAACGACCGACGCCGTGTTCGTGGGCACCGAGGCTGCCGTGCTCATGGTCGTGATCTTGCTCGACAGCCGCGTGGGCGACAGCCAGCGGCAACAAGGCAAACGGCAAAGCGAGCAGCAGACGGCGCATGACGGGTCTCCGAAAAGTAAAATGAAAAATTTGTTATGTAATCTTATAACGAAAGTGCCGAGAGTTTGACCGTCTGCTTGGCGTTGTGCAAGACCCATGGGAGCATGCGAGTCAGGTATGTGCTGGAGCAGACTTATGTTGCGAATACGCGGAAGCATCGGCGACTGGCCGGTGGATTTGACCCTTGAACTGGATGAGGGCGACTGGGCGCAGCTCGGTGCGCAGTTGCAGGCTGCCAAACCCGAGGCGAGTGCAACACCGGTCAAACCGGTGAATCAGGATGATGCGCTATGGCAGATCGCCAAAGAATTGCTGCGCAAGGCCGGGCAATTGAGTGGGCCGGATTTGCTGGAGCAACTGGAAGGGCTGACCGGCAGCGCAGCGGCGGGCAAGCGCTTGTTGGTGCGCTTGCGCCACTGCGCAGAGGTCAAAGTAGTGAGCGGCGGGGATACGCCGCTCTACAGCTGGATCGAGTAAGCCGCAAAAAAGAGCTTAATAGAGCGCGGCAAACAGCTTGCGACGGTACGTGGTCACCAACGGGTGATCGTTGCCCAGCAGTTCGAACACTTGCAGCAAGGTCTTGTGTGGCAAGCCTTCGCTGTAGCTGCGGTTGCGGACGAACAGTTTCAGCAACGCATCCAGCGCCGCGTCGTATTGCTGACGGGCCAGTTGCTGGATCGCCAACTGATAGACCGCCTCATCATCCTGCGGATTTTTCGCCAGGCGTGCTTTCAGGTCTGCCGCATCCGGCAAATCCCTGGCCTGGCCGAGAAACTGGATCTGCGCCTTGGCGCCGGCCAGCGCGGCCTTGTGTTCATCGGTCTTGACCGCGTCGAGTACGGCTTGCGCTTCACTCAGCTCGCTGCGCTCGGTAAGGCAGCGGGCGTAGAGGATCAGTGCCTTGGCATTGGTGTTGTCTTCAGTCAGCAAGATTTTGAGCGTGGCTTCGGCGTCGACGAAACGGCCTTCATCGAACAGCGCCTGAGCCTGTTCAAACGGGTCGGCGGCGGCTGGAGGCGGCATTTGCACATGAGGTTCGAGCATCGTGCGCACAGCGGATTCCGGTTGCGCACCGGCAAAACCGTCCACCGGCTGACCGTCCTTGAACAGCACCACGGTCGGCAGGCTGCGAATGCCGAAACGCGCAACAATGTCTTGCTCGATGTCGCAGTTGACCTTGGCCAGCAGCAACTCACCCTGATAGCTCTCGGCGATGGTTTGCAGCATCGGCATCAAGGCCTTGCACGGCGCACACCATTCGGCCCAGAAATCCACCAGTACCGGTTTGTGGAAAGAGTTCTCGATCACCGACTGGTCGAAATCGGCAGTCGTGGCGTCGAAGATGTACGGCGTTTCCTGACTCATGGGGGATCTCGTAAAAGCGTGGATGAGGCCACTATAAGGCTTGGTGGGGGGCGGCTGAAAGCGGGGGTGATCCAACTCTTGYCCGTGAAGCTTTTTGCTAACCGCGCCGCGCGTGGTAAAGGCTCACATGCCGAAACTCTTCGGGTTCGGCCAGGTCCGGCAAGGTCATCGCCTGCAGCATCTCGATGCGCTGATACAGCGGATGGCGAAAATCCCGCACCCGTGAATCCGCCACCAACGCTTCCCGGCCACGGCTGAGAAACTCGTCGAGTAGCGGCAGATTCTCCCGGTCGTACAACACGTCGGCCACCAGAACCAGATCAAATCGATCCGCTTCGGCGAAAAAATCCGTCGAGTAGCGCAGCTGCACATCATTGAGTTCGGCGTTCGCCCGACACGCGGCAATCGCCAGCGGGTCCAGGTCACAGGCCACCACTTCCAGCGCCCCGGCCTTCACGGCCGCAATCGCAGCCACGCCGGAACCGGCGCCGAAATCCAGCACCCGTTTGCCTACGACCCAGTGCGGGTGTTCGGCGAGATAGCGGGCCACGGCCAGCCCACTGGCCCAGCAGAAACTCCAGTACGGCGGCTCGTGGAGAATCCGCCGGGTTTCTTCGGGGCTGAAGGCGCGATCCATGTTGTCGCCGTCGATCAGCCAGAGTTTCAGCTCGGTGCCCGGCAATTCACAGGCTACAAGCTGTGCGTCACCGAGCAGTTCACCCAACGCCTGTTGCAGGTCGAGCGGTGCAATCATGGCGCTTTGACGAATTGCAACTGACCCAGGGCCTGGGTCGTCGGCTGGGTGATGAGTTGCGCCGGCAGATGCAGAATCAACTGCCCGGACTGGCTGGCGCGGCCGCGCAGTTCAACGCGAGCGCCAACCGGGAAGGATTCAGGGTTGAAACGCAGGCGAAACGGCAACACCTGATTGGTGCCGATCAGGTTGGCACTGGCGAGCAATTGTTGCGGGCGATCCTTTTCGTCGATCACCAGCAGCGCCAGTTCGACTTCGGCGTCGGCCGGCACGCCCATCAGGGTGCCACTGATTTCACGTTGGTAAGCCGGCAGCGGGCCGAGCTCGGCAGACGCCTTGGCCTTCTTCTGCGCCTGTTGCGGCGCTGGGCCTGGTGTTGGTGGCTGGGGCTTGGGTGCATCGCTGCCACAGGCCACCAGCAGGCTGAAAAGACTGAGCAAAACGAGCGGTCGTAACGACATTGGCGGCTCCAGCAAGGTGAAAACATTATAGCCCGTCTGTATACCGCAAACCCTATGGCTTGTCTTGCCACGGGGATGCGCTACCATGGCCCTCCCATTTTTTGTTGCCTGCCACCATGCACTGTCCCTTCYGCGGTGCCAACGACACCAAGGTCATCGACTCGCGTCTGGTCGCCGAGGGCGAACAGGTGCGCCGCCGGCGTGAATGCCTGGCCTGCGGCGAACGCTTCACGACGTTCGAAACCGCTGAACTGGTGTTGCCGCGCCTGATCAAAACCGACGGCAGTCGCCAGCCGTTCGACGAAGAAAAACTTCGTGCCGGCATGCAGCGAGCGCTGGAGAAGCGCCCGGTGAGTGTCGAGCGCCTGGAATCGTCGCTGGTGCACATCAAACACAAGCTGCGCGCCACTGGCGAGCGCGAGGTCAAATCCCTCGTGGTCGGCGAACTGGTGATGGCCGAGCTGAAAAAGCTTGATGAAGTCGCCTATATCCGCTTCGCTTCGGTGTACCGACGCTTCCAGGACCTCAACGAGTTCCGCGAAGAGATCGATCGCCTCGCCCGTGAACCGGTGAAAGAATGACCACCTCCCCGGAACAAGCCATCCTCGACGCCCATTACATGGCCCGTGCCCTGGAACTGGCGCGCAAAGGTCATTACACGACGCACCCCAACCCGCGGGTTGGCTGCGTGGTGGTGCGTGACGGGCAGATTGTCGGCGAAGGCTGGCATGTGCGCGCCGGCGAGCCCCATGCCGAAGTCCACGCCTTGCGTGCCGCCGGTGACAAGGCGCGAGGCGCCACGGCTTACGTGACCCTGGRACCGTGCAGCCACCACGGCCGTACACCCCCCTGCGCCGATGCGCTGGTGAATGCCGGTGTGGCGCGCGTCGTTGCGGCGATGCAGGACCCGAACCCGGAAGTTGCCGGTCGCGGTCTGCAACGTCTGGCCCAGGCGGGAATCGCCACCGAAAGCGGCGTGCTGGAAGGTGAGGCGCGCAAGCTCAATGAAGGCTTCCTCAAGCGCATGGAACACGGCTTGCCGTTCGTGCGGGTCAAGTTGGCCATGAGCCTCGACGGTCGCACAGCGATGGAAAGCGGCGAGAGCCAATGGATTACCGGCCCGGCGGCTCGCTCGGCGGTACAACGGCTGCGCGCGCAGGCCAGCGTGGTGCTGACCGGCGCCGACACGGTGCTGGCGGACAATGCCCGCTTGACCGTGCGTGCCGATGAATTGGGCCTCGATCCCGAACAAACCGCCTTGGCCATGAGCCGTCCGCCACTGCGCGTGCTGATCGACGGTCGCCTGCGGGTGCCTCTGGACGCGCCGTTTTTCAAGGCTGGTCCGGCGTTGGTTGCGACGTGCATGGCGATCGAAGAGCAATACGCCAACGGTCCGGAGTGCCTGATCGTGGCGGGCGACGATGGCCAGGTCGACCTGCGCAAGTTGCTGGTTGAACTGGCTGCCCGTGACGTCAACGAGGTGCTGGTCGAAGCCGGTCCGCGTCTGGCCGGGGCGTTTGCTCAGCAAGGGTTGGTGGACGAGTTCCAGATTTTCATTGCCGGCAAGTTTCTCGGCTCCACGGCGCGACCGTTGCTGGACTGGCCGCTGGCGCAGATGAAAGATGCGCCCGAGCTCAAAATTACCGAAATCCGCGCGGTTGGCGATGACTGGCGAGTCATTGCCATACCTGTCCCAACGGTCAGCGTATAATTCCCGGCTGCAGCCCAGAAGGCCCTGTTCTCGAGGAGGACTCCATGTTTACCGGCATCATCGAATCCATCGGCAGTATTCGTGCATTGACCCCAAAAGGCGGAGATGTGCGGGTTTACGTAGAAACCGGCAAGCTCGACCTGAGCGACGTCAAACTGGGCGACAGCATTGCCGTCAACGGCGTGTGCCTGACGGCGGTTGAACTGCCGGGCAATGGCTTTGCGGCGGACGTCAGTCGCGAAACCCTCGACTGCACCGCCATGAATGACCTCAAAAGCGGCAGCCCGGTCAACCTGGAAAAAGCCCTGACCCCGACCACCCGCCTGGGTGGGCACTTGGTCAGCGGTCACGTCGACGGTGTCGGCGAAGTGGTTTCGCGCAGCGACAATGCCCGCGCCGTGGAATTTCGCATCCGTGCGCCGAAAGAACTGGCCAAGTACATCGCCCATAAAGGTTCGATCACCGTCGACGGCACCAGCCTGACGGTGAACGCGGTCGATGGCGCCGAATTCCTGCTGACGATCATTCCGCACACCCTGAGTGAAACCATCATGGCTTCTTACAAGCCAGGTCGCCGGGTGAACCTGGAGGTCGATCTGCTGGCCCGTTATCTGGAGCGCCTGCTGCTGGGTGACAAAGCTGCTGAGCCTGGCTCTTCGCAGAAGTCTGGCGGCACTATTACTGAAAGCTTTCTGGCCCAAAACGGCTACCTCAAATCCTGACTCAAGGGGGTGCCTTGTGGYGCTCAATAGCATCGAAGAACTGGTTGAAGACATCCGCCAAGGCAAGATGGTCATCCTCATGGATGACGAAGACCGCGAGAACGAAGGCGACCTGATCATGGCCGCCGAGTGCTGCAAGGCTGAGCACATCAACTTCATGGCCAAGCACGCCCGTGGCCTGATCTGCATGCCAATGAGCCGCGAGCGCTGCGAACTGCTCAAGCTGCCATTGATGGCGCCACGCAACGGTTCCGGCTTCGGCACCAAGTTCACCGTGTCCATCGAAGCCGCCGAAGGCGTGACCACCGGTATCTCCGCGGCTGACCGTGCGCGTACCGTACAAGCCGCTGCCGCCAAAGACGCCAAGGCTGAAGACATCGTCAGCCCCGGCCACATCTTCCCGCTGATGGCCCAGGCCGGCGGCACCCTGGCCCGCGCCGGCCATACCGAAGCGGCTTGCGACCTGGCACGCATGGCCGGTTTCGAGCCGAGCGGTGTGATCTGCGAAGTGATGAACGACGACGGCACCATGTCCCGTCGCGCCGAACTCGAAGCGTTTGCCGCCGAGCACAACATCAAGATCGGCACCATTGCCGACCTGATCCACTACCGGATGATCCACGAACGTACCGTTCAGCGGATTGCCGAGCAGCCATTGGACAGCGAACTGGGCCAGTTCAACCTGGTGACCTATCGTGATTCGGTGGAAGGCGACGTGCACATGGCCCTGACCCTGGGCAACGTGTGCGCCGAAGAACCGACCCTGGTTCGGGTGCACAACATGGACCCGCTGCGTGACCTGCTGATGGTCAAGCAACCGGGCCGCTGGAGCCTGCGCGCCGCCATGGCCGCGGTTGCCGAGGCTGGCAGCGGTGTGGTGCTGTTGCTCGGTCACCCGCTCGATGGCGACGTGTTGCTGGCGCACATCCGCGAAACCGCCGACCACAGCGCAGTGAAAAAGCCGACCACCTACAGCATCGTTGGTGCCGGTTCGCAGATCCTTCGGGACCTGGGCGTGCGTAAAATGCGCCTGATGTCTGCGCCGATGAAATTTAATGCGATATCCGGTTTCGATCTGGAAGTTGTAGAATACGTGCCCTCCGAATAATGACCGGTTGTTTCCAGTCCTTGATTCGCGGCTAACACATCACTGAGGGATGCGTAGAAAACGCGTCCCGGCTCTTTAAGAGATCTAACGAATGACCCTGAAGACCATCGAAGGTACCTTCATCGCCCCTAAAGGCCGCTACGCTCTGGTAGTGGGCCGTTTCAACAGCTTCGTGGTTGAAAGCCTGGTCAGCGGTGCAGTTGATGCCCTGGTTCGCCATGGCGTGAGCGAAAGCGACATCACCATCATCCGTGCGCCTGGCGCCTTCGAAATCCCGCTGGTTGCGCAGAAAGTCGCTCAGAAGGGCGAGTTCGCGGCAATCATCGCCTTGGGCGCGGTCATTCGTGGCGGTACTCCGCACTTCGAATACGTGGCTGGCGAATGCACCAAGGGCCTGGCCCAGGTGTCCATGGAGTTCGGCGTACCGGTCGCTTTCGGCGTACTGACCGTTGATTCCATCGAACAAGCCATCGAACGTTCCGGCACCAAGGCCGGTAACAAAGGTGCTGAAGCTGCCCTGTCCGCTCTGGAAATGGTCAGCCTGCTGGCGCAGTTGGAGGCCAAGTGATTAGCGACGATAGCGATCGTTTCAACCCGCGCGATCCAAAGCCTGCGGATGCCGGCAAGCCATCGAAAAGCGCCAAGCGTCGCGAAGCCCGTCAGCTCGCGACCCAGGCGCTGTACCAATGGCATATGGCCAAGCAGTCGCTGAACGAGATCGAAGCGCAGTTCCGGGTCGATAACGATTTTACCGATGTCGATGGCGCGTACTTCCGCGAAATCCTGCACGGGGTTCCGCAGTTCAAGACCGAGATCGACACCGCGCTCAAGCCTTGCCTGGACTTGACAATCGAAGAGCTGGACCCGGTTGAACTGGCGGTTCTGCGCCTGTCCACCTGGGAACTGCTCAAGCGTGTCGACGTGCCATACCGCGTGGTGATCAACGAAGGTATCGAACTGGCCAAGGTCTTCGGTTCCACCGACGGCCACAAGTTCGTCAACGGTGTGCTCGACAAGCTGGCCCCGCGTCTGCGTGAAGCCGAAGTGAAGGCGTTCAAGCGCTGATTGGCGCTTGAACTGCCATTGCCATGGGTGAGTTTGAGCTGATCCGCAACTTCTTCGCCGCCGCGCCTTGTGCGCAGGGCGGCGAAGGCGTTGCCCTCGGGATCGGCGACGACTGCGCCTTGCTGGCTATTCCTCCCGGGGAGCAGTTGGCGATTTCTACCGATACGCTGGTGGCCGGTGTGCATTTCGCCGACCCCTGCGATCCGTTTCTGCTCGGCCAGCGCTCGCTGGCCGTGGCCGTCAGCGACCTGGCCGCCATGGGCGCCACCCCCGTTGCCTTTACCCTTGCCTTGACCTTGCCGACCGGGACTTCCGATTGGCTGGAAGCGTTCGCCCGTGGTTTGAACCTCATGGCGCAGAATTGCCGTGTGGCACTGGTGGGCGGCGATACCACTCGCGGGCCGTTGAGCCTGACCATGACCGTGTTCGGCCGGGTGCCGACCGGTCTGGCGTTGACCCGCAGCGGCGCACGGCCGGGCGATTTACTCTGTGTGGGCGGTGAACTGGGTAACGGCGCGGGCGCATTGCCGCTGGTGCTCGGCCAGCGGACTGCGGACGCGGCCATCGCCGAGCCATTGCTGGCCCACTACTGGTCGCCGCAACCGCAACTGGCGTTGGGCCAGGCCTTGCGTGGCAAGGCCACCGCCGCGCTGGACATCTCCGACGGCCTGCTCGCCGACTGCGGGCATATTGCCCTGGCGTCGAAAGTCGGGATTCGGGTAGAGCGCAGCAGGCTGCCGTTGTCGAAGGCGCTGCTGGCTTTCCTCGGTCAATCCGGCGCTGAGCAGGCTGCCCTGAGTGGCGGTGACGATTACGTGCTGGCCTTCACCTTGCCGCCTGCCGAGTTGCCATCGTTACTGGCGGACGGCTGGCCGATCCATGTGCTCGGGCAGGTGGTTGCAGGGCAGGGCGTGATTCTGCTGGACGCCGACGGACACGACATCACCCCGCCAATCCGGGGTTACCAACATTTTCGGGAGACACCGTGACAGATCATCCCAAACAGGTTCCGTCGGAGTTCGTACCACCGTCGGTCTGGCGCAATCCGTGGCATTTCCTGGCGTTCGGCTTCGGCTCGGGCACCCTRCCAAAAGCGCCGGGCACCTGGGGTTCGTTAGTGGCGTTACCCTTTATTCCGTTGTGGCAGATGCTGCCCGACTGGGGCTACTGGCTGATGCTCGGCATCACCATGCTGTTCGGCTTCTGGCTGTGCGGCAAGGTCGCCGACGATTTGCGCGTGCACGACCATGAAGGCATCGTCTGGGACGAAATGGTCGGGATGTGGATCACCCTGTGGCTGGTGCCGCAAGGTTGGTATTGGTTGTTGGCGGGGTTCCTGATGTTCCGCTTCTTCGACATCCTCAAGCCTTGGCCGATTCGCTGGATCGACCGGCATGTGCACGGTGGCGTCGGGATCATGCTCGACGACGTGCTTGCGGGGGTGTTCGCGTGGTTGGCGATGCAAGGGCTGGTCTGGCTTTTCGCCTGAAGGCTACAGTCGAGGACGAAAGATGGCTCGCTGGTTGATGGTGATGGTTTTCGCGACGTTTTGCTCGTTCGCCCAGGCGGGGGATGCACCGACGACGCCGTCCGTGATTCACCTGGCCAGCGAAGCGTGGGAAGACTTTACCGCCGCCGATGGTCGTGGTTTGGGCTGGGACGTGTTGCGCGAAGTGTTCGAGCCTGCGGGCGTCAAACTGGATATTCGAATCGAACCGTATACGCGCGCCACGGGCCTGGCACAGCGTGGCGAAGTGGACGCGTGTGTCGGTGCCTATCGGGATGAAGTCAGTGACGTGCTCTATCCGCGCTGGAGTTTCGATACCGATCCGGGTAAAAAGCGGTCAGCTGAAACCGGTCTTCGAACGCTGGAAACAGCCCTATCCGTTCGGCTCGAAATGAAAACGTTCAATGCGGGCGCGGGGCAGATATCAAACTTTTTGATCGTTATGGCCGATAATTCAGCCTAAGCGTCTGTAGGAACGTGCTGTTACAATGCCGCCTCTGCGAATCTTCAGTACTTATAGATCAGGAGCACACCGGTGCCTGTCGTTTTTGTCGCCGCTTCCAAGCTGCCAACGCCTTTTGCGCAATTCACCATGCACGGCTTTCTCGATGAAGAGAACGGGCGTGAGCACGTGGTGCTGAGCCTGGGTGAGATCGCCGACGGTGCTCCGGTACTCGGTCGGTTGCACTCCGAATGCCTGACCGGCGATGCCTTGTTCAGCCAGCGTTGCGACTGTGGTTCGCAACTCGAGGCGGCGTTGCAGGCGATCGCCCGTGAAGGCCGTGGCGTATTGCTCTACTTGCGTCAGGAAGGCCGTGGCATTGGCCTGCTGAACAAGATCCGCGCTTATGAATTGCAGGACGGCGGTGCTGACACCGTTGAAGCCAACGAGCGTCTGGGTTTCGCCGCCGATCAGCGCGACTACGCCATGTGCCTGCCAATGCTGGAGCATCTGGGCGTGAAATCCCTGCGACTGATGACCAACAACCCACGCAAGGTCAAAGCCTTGACCGACATGGGCATCGTGGTTGCCGAGCGCGTGCCGTTGCACACCGGGCACAACCCGCACAACAAACTCTACCTGGCCACCAAGGCCAGCAAGCTCGACCACATGATGGGCAACGAGCACCAGGGCGAGGCTGACCGGGCGTGACCCGCGGTCAGGTACGGCGACGACTGGCCGTCAACTGGTGGCAATTTCTGGCGTTGGCCTTGCTGCCGCTGTTCGTGGTCAATGGCTTATTCGGCCAAAGCGAGGCGATTCTGCCGGTGCTGGCCATGCCGTTTTTCATTGCCGGTGTGGCGTCGATGTTTGTCAGCCTGAAGTTCTTTGGCGGTTACAAACATGCGCTGATCGCGACCCAAAAAGCCCTCGATACCCCTGAAGAACCCACCGCCTGGATCGCCCTGGCCGCGAAACGCCGTGCTGCGTTTCTGGTCGCCGGCCTGCCCGCCTGGATCGGCGCACTGGCAGTCTTCGTTGGTCTGGAAGCCGTGCCGCTGATGCTGCTGGCGTTGTCGACGGCGGTGCTGTTCTACCTCCGCTGATGCTGCTGGCGTTGTCGACGGCGGTGCTGTTCTACCT
>NZ_JBFTMK010000070.1:0-12677 GCF_056396965.1 Pseudomonas sp. 05N434 | reverse complement strand
TCACATAGAGCGTACTGGTGTCGTGCCAGACGTTCAGCACGCCGTTGTCTTCGGGCACGGTCTTGAATGCGCTGAAGTAATAATCGCTGCCGTCCTCGGCGGTCAGTTTCATGTCGTAATTCATGTGCCGCACGCCGACCTGTTCCTGATATTCCTCGAACAGATTGAACACGCCATTGCTGGCGGTCAGCGGCTCTGGCGACAGGCCCGGCGCATCCAGGGTGCCGACCAGTGTCGCGGCATGTTCCGGCTCCTTGATCATGCGATTGAGGTCGTTGGCGGTGATGGTCAGGGTGAACTCGATCGGCGAGTTATCCGACTTGCCGCGTTTGGCCGCCGCTTCGTAGAGTTTGAGATCGGTGCCCTGGGGCTGGGTGAAATCTTTGGAGAAATAGCCCTTCATGGTTTCGGTGAACTGCACGCCGAGGGTCGGTGCCACCACCGGTTTGCGCGGTGCCGAGGGCAACGTGTAGTCGATGTGCCACCCGCGATCGGCGGCCAGCAGCCCCATGTTGCGCTCGCTCACGGCAGAGATGGTCAGCAACGGATTGACCGCCAGTGAGGTCGGGATCACCGCACCGTCGGCCACGTATAGCCCGGCATAGACATCGGTGCCGCTGACGCCGCTGAACACCTGGCCCTTGTGGTTGACCACGCCTTGCGTCGCATCCTCGCCCATCACACAACCGCCCAATGGGTGCACGGAAACGATGCTGTGTTTGAGCAGCTCGGTCCAGATCGGGTTCTCGACCCAGATCCCGCCCAAGGCCTTGGTGCTCTGGTGCAGGCGCTCGTTGCCGATCTTGACGTTTTCCTGCTCGCCAACGCCCGGCCAGTCGATGCGCAACTGATCCTTGCTGTCGAGCACCATGCGGCCCTTGCCGTCGTCGTGGCTCATGATCAGGTAGGTCTGCATGTTGTGCAGGGCGCCGTGGTACGGACCTCGCAGGAAGCTTTCGGCTTCGCGCTCGGCGTATTTGAGCTTGCCGGTGAAGCTGTCATCGGTGGGTTTGCCGATCAACCCGGCGAATGTGGCCATGCTCGGCACCATGGGCCGGCCGAGTGCGCCGGGGATCGAGCCTTCTTCGATGACCATGCGGCTGCGCCAGTCGCCTTCGGTGCGCATGTCGATGATCGAGGTGATGCACGGGCCGACCGGTTTCATCTCCTTCGCCGGATGGGCACCGAAACCGATGCCGTTGATCGTTTCATCGCAGTTGTGGCCGAAACCGAGGATGTCGCCGTTGCCGCTCATGTTTTCGCCAAGCTGATTGGACGTCGACAGGCCTTTGTCCCGAGAGCGCAGGAGGATTTCGGTGGAACCCAGAGTGCCGGCCGACACCACGACGATGTCCGCCTTGACGAACAGCGTCGGCGCGGAGAATTTCTCGCGGCCGCTGTCCAGGTATTGGAAGTGCACGATCCAGCCATCGCCGTCGCGCTCCAGATGCCGGACCTCGGCCTGGCAGAAAATCTCTGCGCCGTGGTTGCAGGCATCCGGCAGGTAATTCATCAACGTGGTGTTCTTGGCCTTGTTGTTACAGCCCGAAACGCAGTCGCCGCAGTGGTTGCACGGCAATTGCTCGACGCCGACGTGGTTGAGGTTGTTCGGCAGCTTGTCGAAGGTCACGTTGATCGGCGGCTTGTAGAAGTGTGCGCCTTGCTTGAGGTAATCGGCGGACTTCTGGTTAGCCTCGAGTTTGGGCAAGGTCGGAGCGGTTTTCGGATAGGGATTGGGCTTGAGCATCTCCCGAGCCCGGGCGTAACCGTCCTTGAGCAGCGTGTCGCGATGTTCACGCACCGCCAGCGGCCAACGCGGATCATCGAACACACCGGGTTCCGGTTCCAGCGCGACGTTGGCGTTGATCAGCGACGTGCCACCCAGGCCGCAACCGACCACTACGTTCTGCTGGGCGTTGACGTGCAGGTCGAACAGCCCGGTGCGCGAGCCGATGTGCCCGTCCGGGTCATGCACTTGCAGCTCTTCAGTGGCCGCCAGCATCGTATTGGGGTATTCGCCGGGCTGGATTTCCCGGCCTCGCTCCAGCAGGCACACCCGCTTGCCGGCCCGGGACAGGCGCGACGCCGCGATCCCGCCGCCGTAGCCGGAGCCAATGACGATCACGTCGTAATGTTCCTTGATATCGCTGATGGGCGTGGCGATCCGTGTCATGGGTCATTTCCTCTCGGGCAGATGGGGCAACTCTGCGGTTGCCTGCAATCGATAGACGAACAAAC
This sequence comes from Pseudomonas sp. 05N434, assembly GCF_056396965.1. Lineage (NCBI taxonomy): Bacteria > Pseudomonadati > Pseudomonadota > Gammaproteobacteria > Pseudomonadales > Pseudomonadaceae > Pseudomonas > Pseudomonas sp. 05N434. The sequence continues at coordinate 10,439 of NZ_JBFTMK010000070.1, read as the reverse complement.
GCCTGGTCACCGGGCACGGTCGGGCCTCAATGGCAGCGGTGTTATGGCATAAGGGGGCCAGGCGCTATAGACGAGCGCGCTGATTGGCGGCGCGACGATGAATCCGCTTGTGCAACGAGGTGGCGGATGTCGGAACACAGGTCACGCAGGGGCTGGGGTGCGAATGTGGCTGCGAGCGATGTGGCTGGCTATCCATCACGCGTTCTCCCTGAACCAGATGTGGATAAGTGACAGTTGTCCTTATGCGATGAGAGTGAAGACAGGCGACAGATCGAAGTCAAGGAAGTGCCTTAGAACTGTATGAAATCTGATCTATCGCGTTCCGGCCTATACGGGCCGTGGCTTACAGGGTTCAGCGAACAAGTTATCCACATCTCCACCCACAGCAAATGGGGACAACTGTGGATGACAGGCTAAATCTATTCACAAAAACCGAAGAAAAACCGTGACTTATCCAGAAGCAGGGTTTTAGCCAGGCACTGGTTGTTTTTTAATCAGAAGCTTGCAGACCACGTTTTACATAGCGTGCAGGGGATGGCGAACACCTTATCCACAGAAGCACCAACAGACTTTGGGGGCAACTTTGCGGTCTCTGTGGAAAACCGCTGAAACCCGCGAGTATTCCGGGTTTACGGGACGATTAGCGGAGGAAAACGTCGAATTGAACAATATTTGATCAACCCACTGAAAGCCGCGATCTGTATGGCCTGTAGCGGACAGCGAACATCTTATCCACAGAGGCGCCAACAGAGATTGGGGGCAAGTGTCGGCCAGTGAGCGACGTTACTCTGTGGAAAAAGCCCGAAAAAACCGTGGGTTAGGCTGGTTGTTTTTTGTACGGAGGGCTGCAGGGCTTGATTGGCATGGGGTGTAGCGAGGGGCGAACATGTTATCCACAGAAGCGCTAACAGGGATTGTGGGTAACCCAAGTGCGTTAGGAGTACATATCCGTTTCTGCGGTAACGGCGGCTTATGGTTCCGCTCTTACAGCGGGTCACTTTGGAAAAGCGCCAAAGTAACCAAAACGCTTTTGCCCCGCCATTCGGTGCCTCGCCTAGGCTCGGCATACCCTCACTCCGGCATTGCTCCGGGGGCCCGCCGCCATCGGCCATCCATGGCCGGGGGCGGCTACCGCGGCATCCTTGCCGCGGTGCCCCCTGCGCAACGCCTGCGTTCGGCCTCTGGGAAAGGGGCGTACAGATCAAGATCAAAAACCAAAGCAAAGCAAAGCAAAAGCAAGATCAAAAGATCGCCACCTCGCTTCGCTCGACAGCTCCTACAGGGAAATGCGTGCACGTGAGATCAGGCCGGCCGGTAGGCCGCCTTGCTTTTGATTTTGACGCACCGCCCCCTCGAGAGGCCGAGTGGAGGTTCTGCGCAGTGGGCCCACGGAGCAGGACCGGAGTGAGGGCATGCCGAGCCTAGGCGAGGCACCGAATGGAGGGGCAAAAGCGCTTTGGTTACTTTCGCCTGGGCCGGCATTCCGGCTTTTCGAAAGTGACTCGCTGTAAAAGCGAAACCGCCAGTCGCCATTACCGCAGCAACGGATATGTGCACAATCAAAAACGGGAAGCCCCTAAGGCCGATGCATGAGATAGGCATCACCCGTCACCCGAATCATCGGATGAGGAACGACCTGGCAAGTTTTGACGATCCCAAAACCATGGCGCTCATAAAAACGCCGGGCCCCGGTATTCGCTGCATAGTCGATCAGGCTCAGGCCGTTGAGTTCCAGTTGATCGGCGCGCTGTTGAGCATGCTCGAGAAAGCGCACACCCAAGCCTTTGTTGCGCCAACCTTCATGCAGGGCCAGGCTCGAAATATAGAGGGTATCGGGAACTTCCATGTCGGCGTAAGGCGCCAGGACCGGATCAGTCACGGGAGCTGCCAACGGATCGTGACGCGTCACGTAACTGTGCATCATGCCGATGACCCGCCCCTGTGCCTGCGCGATAACGCAGTTCTGATAGGAGAAATCGACATCTTCACGGGCGTAACGAATGGCCCCCACTTCAAGCAGATCCTGCCCGGGCTCCGCCAGCTGGCTCCAGATGTAATCCGAAGCCCCCTCTGACGAAATCTGGAACAAACGGGCAATCTCGCGCGCATCCGTGCGCAGAGCCGGACGAAATTCAACTTCCATTGATGTAACTCCCCAGAATACGAGCGACCTGCTTAGCGTGCAGGTTGATACGTAACAACCGGCCAGGCCAACGGTTTTATGGCCGGTTGTCGCTGTGGATCAACCCTGACGGACCACGCCTTCTTCAATCAGCAACTTGAGGATGGCTTCGGCGCCCGCCTGCGCGGTCACGCCCTTGAGCACTTGCCCACCGCCGCCACTGGCCTTGGCCGTCGCGGCCTTCATGCGGTCAGCACCGCTCTTGGCCTTGATCACTTTCAGGCGCTTGGGTCGTGGCTTGGCCGGTTGCAGCGTGGCCACTGCCAGCAGTTCATCGTCGACCACTTCAACTTCATCTGCCTGCAATACCCCGCGTCGCGCCGGACCGTAGGCACTTTGCCGAGGCTTGGGCGCTGCGTTATCCACAGTCGCCAGAAACGGCAGGCGCACTTTCAAGCGACGGCGCTGACCGCGCGGCAAGGCCTGCAGAACCAGCGCCGAACCACCGTCGATGGATTCGACTTGCGCCAAACCCACCACCAGCGGCCAGCCGAGGCTTTCGGCCAGCAGGAACGGCAACATGCCCGAGCCTTCACCGGTTTCCGCCTGGCTGCCGGTCAACACCACCTGCGCCCCGGCGTCACGCAAATAGTCGGTCAACGCTGGCAGCGCATCTGCGCCGACCGGTTGTTCCAGCACATGCAACTGTTCCAGGCCCATGCCCAGATAGGCACGCAGCGCCGGTTCCGCAACGTCGCCGGCGTGCAGCACTTGCAGGTTATCCCCAGCCAGCTGCAGACCCAGCTCAACGGCCCGCGCGTCCTGCTCGGCGCGGCGTGGCCGGCCGGAGGTCGGGTGGRCACCGATGGACACCAGGCTGATGATTTTCGTGCTCATAACCCTTTCCTTCCCTTAAGCCGCATCGCGCTTGGCGTCGTTGCGGTAAGCCTCTACCGCATCGATCAAGGCTTGAAGAATCTCGGCGCTCTCGCCGATCACCGACAGGTCGGCCCGTTTGATCATGTCGCAACCCGGATCGAGGTTGATCGCCACCACCTTGTCGCAGGCACCGATGCCTTGCAGGTGCTGGATCGCCCCGGAAATCCCCACCGCCACGTAAACCCGCGCGGTTACCCAGGTGCCGGACGCGCCGACCTGACGGTCGCGCGCCATGAAACCATCGTCCACCGCCACCCGCGACGCACCTTCGGTCGCGCCCAACGCTTCGGCCGTCCTGTGGAAAAGTCCCCAGTCCTTGACACCGTTGCCGCCAGAGAAGATGAACTCGGCTTCGGCCATCGGAATCGCCGCCGGGTCCACCGCCACCGCGCCCAGATCTTCGATCCGCGACAGGCTGCGAGCGACCGTTGTGGATAACTCCACCGGCAACGCTTCGTGACGGGTTTCGCTGACCGGTTCGGCGCATTCGGCAGCCGCCAAAATCAAGCGGGCCACCGGCCGCGCAAGGTCCTGCAAACCGGCACCGGCACGGCCGATGCATTCCTGATCCTTGACCTGCCAGACCCGTGTGGCCGGACGTTCGCCCAGTGCGGCAGCAAAGCGTCGACCCAGTTCGCCGCCACCACTGCGGCTGTCCGGCAGCAGCCAGTGACGCGGGCTGAACTGGTTATCCACAGCCCGCAGGCCCTGGACGCGTTGTTCCGGTGCATAACCACTGAATTCGTCGCCTTCCAGTACCAGCAAGCGGTCAACGCCTGCCGTGGCGAAGGCGTTTTCCTTGTGCTCACCGAAGACCACCGCCAGTACCGCGCCGTCCTTGCCGGCCAACTGATGGGCCAGGCCGAGCAAATCGCGGTCGTGGCTGCTCAAGCGGCCGCCGACCATGTCCGGCACCACGCTGATGTAGAACGCGGGTGCAGCCACTTGATGCAGCGGCAATTGCACTTCAACCGCGGCCGAGCGTTTAGTTGCCCCGCCCTGCTGAGCGCCACTGCGGTCGATCCGTTTGATCCCGTTGGGACCGATAAAACCGATCCCGTGGGGATTCTTGCGGATGACGCCGTTAGGCCCCATCCAGCTGTGTTGCACCGGTTGCATGGCCGCGTGCAGCGGGTGCAGACGGTTGCGGGCGATCCATTCAGCGCGAGGGTCGCGGCGGATAATGTCGCTCATCAATGCACCTCCGCAGGTTCACGTTTGGCCGGTGCCGAAGGCTTTCCCGGCGCGGCGTCTTCAAGCAGCGCATCAGCCACCAGTTCGGCGATGTCCTTGATCAATGGCCGTGGCTCGACCACGCCCTCAAGCATCGCGGTGCACTGTGGACAACCCACGGCCACCAGTTMGGCGCCGGTTTCGCGGATGTCTTCCATGCGCATGTCAGGGATCCGTTGCTTGCCCGGAATGTCGGTGATCGGCGCACCGCCACCGCCGCCGCAGCAGCGCGAACGGAAACCGGAGCGTTGCATTTCCTTGATCTCGATGCCCAGGGCGCGCAGCACTTCGCGTGGCGCCTCGTATTCGCCGTTGTAGCGGCCGAGGTAGCACGGGTCGTGATAAGTCACGCTGTTGCCTTTGTGCTGACCGAGGTTCAGTGCGCCTTCGCCAATGATCTCCGCCATGTAAGTGCTGTGGTGCTGCACGAGGTAGTTGCCATCGAAGGCGCCGTATTCGTTTTTCAGCACATGGAAGCTGTGCGGGTCGCAGGTGACGATGCGGTTGAAGCGGTATTTGGCCAGGGTCTGGATGTTGCGTTTGGCCAACAGCTGGAACGTCGCCTCGTCGCCCAGACGCCGGGCCACGTCACCGCTGTCGCGCTCTTCAAGGCCCAGCACTGCGAAGTCGACCTTGGCCGCTTTCAGCACTTTGACGAAGGCACGCAGGGTGCGCTGGTTGCGCATGTCGAAGGCACCGTCGCCGACCCAGAACAGCACGTCGGTGGTTTTCTTTTCGCTGARCAGGTTCAGGTTCAGATCCGCCGCCCAGTTCATCCGCCCGCCCGGCGCGAAGCCGCCAGGGTTGTCGGTGGCGATCAGGTTTTCCAGGACCTCGGCGCCCTTGTTCGGGGTCGCGCCTTTTTCCAGAGTCAGATGGCGGCGCATGTCGACGATGGCATCGACGTGCTCGATCATCATCGGGCACTCCTCGACGCAAGCGCGGCAGGTGGTGCAGGACCACAGGGTTTCAGCGTCCACCAGACCGTTGACGATCGGTTGATGCGGATTACCGGCGTGCTCACCGATCGGCTTGCCTGGGTAAGGGCTGCCGGCAAACTTGGCATCCGTACCACCCGCCAGGCCGACGACCATGTCCTGAATCAGTTTTTTCGGGTTCAGCGGCTGGCCGGCGGCGAACGCCGGGCACGCAGCTTCACATTTACCGCACTGCACGCAGGCGTCGAAGCCGAGCAGTTGGTTCCAGGTGAAATCCTTGGGTTTTTCCACGCCCAGTGGCGCGGTCGGGTCGTTCAGATCCAGCGGCTTCAAGCCAGTGGAACGACCGCCGCCAAACCGTTCGGAGCGACGGTGCCAAGCCAGGTGCAAGGCACCGGCGAAGGCGTGCTTCATCGGCCCGCCCCAGGTCATGCCGAAGAACAGTTCCGACACGCCCCACAGCACACCGACGCCGAGAATCGCCGCCAGCACCCAGCCACCGAAGTTTTCCGGAAGGATGCCCGCCACCGGCAGGGTCAACAGGAAGAACGACGCCGAGAACGCCAGCAGGCTTTTCGGCAGGCGCATCCACGGACCTTTGGACAAGCGGGCCGGCGGGTTGCGGCGACGCAGGAAGACAAAGATCGCACCGACGAACATCACTGCCGTCATCAACAGCAGTGCATAACCGAGGATGCGGTTATGCAGGCCGAAACCGTGAACCAGAATCGCCAGCACAATGGACGCCACCGCACCACCGGCCGTGGCGACGTGTGTATTGGCGATGTATTTGTCCCGCGCGACGACGTGGTGCAAATCGACCATGTAACGCTTGGGCATGGCGAACAGACCGCCGATCAGGTCGACTTTCGAAGCCCGGCCCTGACGCCACATAGCCACCCGCCGCAACGCGCCCAGGACAGCCAGGCCCAGGGCAGCGAACAACAGGATTGGAAGAAGGGTGTTCAACATGGTGGAGCTCCCAAAGACCTCGGGGTCATGTGCGTGCCGATGAGAGCGACGCACCTACTTGTGGCGAGGGAGCTTGCTCCCGCTGGAGTGCGAAGCGCTCCCARAACAGTCTCAGGTGTACACCTGATACACCTCGACTGCAGGTTTTGGGGCTGCTTCGCAGCCCAGCGGGAGCAAGCTCCCTCGCCACAGGTGATGGTGGTAAATCCGTTAGAAATCCTTGCACAACCGCAGCGCGTCGTAGATCGCCGCGTGAGTGTTGCGCTGGGCCACGCAGTCACCGATGCGGAACAGCAAGTAGCCGTCGCCCGCCTGGCTCAGCGAAGGTTGTGGCTTGATCGCGAACAGGGCTTCGATGTCCATCTGGCCTTTGTTGCGCGAGCCTTCCTTCATGGCGTAGTAGATTTCTTCGTCCGGACGCACGCCGTTCTCGACGACCACCTGGTCAACCACCCGCTCCTCTTTGGCGCCGGTGTATTCGTTTTCCAGTACCGCCACCAGCTTGTCGCCTTCGCGATAGACCTTTTCCAGCATCATGTCGCCGGTCATGATCACTTCTTTCGGGTACATGCTGCGGTAGTAAGTCGGGAACGACGTACCGCCGATGGCCACGCCCGGCTTGATGTCGTCAGTGACGATCTCGACCTGGCTGCCTTTGTCGGCGAGGAAGTCGGCTGTCGACATCCCGGTGAACTCGCAAATGGTGTCGTAGACCAGCACGTTCTTGCCCGGCGCCACTTTGCCGTCGAGGATGTCCCAGCTGCTGACCACCAGGCCTTCAGCCGCACCCCAGTGCTCGTTCTGCTCCAGGAACGGATGGCCGCCAACGGCGAGCACCACGACGTCCGGACGCAGGTCGAGAATGGTCGCCGCATCCGCCGCCACGCCCAGGCGCAGGTCGACTTTCAAACGCGCCAGTTCCAGCTGGAACCAACGGGTGATACCGGCGATCTGGTCCCGTTGCGGGGCTTTCGAGGCGGTAGTGATCTGCCCGCCGATGAATTCTTTCTTCTCGAACAGGGTCACGTCGTGGCCACGTTCAGCGGATACACGAGCAGCTTCCATCCCGGCAGGGCCGGCACCGACGACCACAACTTTGCGCTTCGGCCCGGTGGATTTCTCGATGATGTGCGGCACGCCCATGTATTCACGGGAGGTCGCGGCGTTCTGGATGCACAAGACGTCCAGGCCCTGGTACTGACGGTCGATGCAGTAGTTGGCGCCCACGCACTGTTTGATCTGGTCGACCTGGCCCATCTTGATCTTGGCGATCAGGTGCGGGTCGGCGATGTGAGCGCGGGTCATGCCGACCATGTCGACGTAACCGCCTTCCAGAATACGGGTTGCCTGGTTCGGGTCCTTGATGTTCTGCGCGTGCAGCACAGGAGCCTTCACCACTTCCTTGATACCGGCGGCCAGGTGCAGGAACGGCTCCGGTGGATAACTCATGTTGGGAATAACGTTGGCCAGGGTGTTGTGGGTATCGCAACCCGAGCCCACGACACCGATGAAGTCGATCATGCCGGTGTCGTCGTAGTACTTGGCGATCTGCTTCATGTCCTCATGGCTCAGGCCATCAGGGTGGAATTCGTCACCACAGATACGGATACCAACGCAGAAGTCCGGACCGACTTCCTTGCGCACAGCCTTGATCACTTCCAGGCCGAAACGCATGCGGTTCTCGAAGCTGCCGCCCCATTCGTCGGTACGCTTGTTGACTCGCGGGCTCCAGAACTGGTCGATCATGTGCTGGTGCACGGCAGACAGCTCGACGCCATCCAGGCCACCGGCCTTGGCACGCGCCGCGGCGCTGGCGTAGTTGCCGATCACCCGCCAGATTTCTTCCGGCTCGATGGTTTTGCAGGTCGCGCGGTGCACCGGCTCGCGGATGCCCGACGGCGACAGCAGGGTTGGCCAATGCTCACCGTCCCAGCGGGAGCGGCGACCCATGTGGGTAATCTGGATCATGATCTTGGCGCCATGCTTGTGCATGGCATCGGCCAGATTCTGGAAGTGCGGAATAATCCGGTCGTCGGCCAGGTTGACCGACTTCCACCAGCCTTGCGGGCTGTCGATGGCCACGCTGGAGGAACCGCCGCAAATCGCCAGGCCGATCCCGCCCTTGGCTTTCTCTTCGTAATACTTGACGTACCGATCGGTGGTCATGCCGCCGTCGGTGGCGTAGACCTCAGCGTGCGCGGTGCTGAGCACGCGGTTGCGGATGGTCAGTTTGCCGATCTGGATCGGCTGGAACATTGCTTCGAAAGCCATGGCGGGTTCCTCGACTTACAACGGCTTGACGGTGAACAAACCGTCGTCGTGGCCTTCTTCGGAGCCACCGTAAACTTGTTCGGCGACGGTGCGGATCTTGCTGCCGCGAGCAGCCAGGATCTGGTCCATGGCGCCGGCGAACCAGCCAGTGAACATGTAGTCGACCTTGCGCCCGACCTTGCCGTACACGTAGACGAATGCGGAGTGTTCGAGCTTGACGCTGGCGGTGCCTTTGTCGAGGTCGATGTCCTGGATCTTGAACAAGCCCCAGCCGCGCTGCGACAGGCGCTTCATGTAGTGCTCGAACACCGCGACGCCTTCCAGGCCATGGCATTCAGCTTCTTTTTCACACCAGTGCCAGGCGGATTTGTAGCCGGCCTTGTAGAGGATTTCGGCGTAGGCGTCGGCGCCCAGCACTTCCTCGATGCCCATGTGGTTGTTGACGAAGAAGTGACGCGGCACATACAGCATCGGCAGGGCGTCGGAGGTCCAGACACCGGTTTCGCTGTCGACTTCGATTGGCAATTGCGGGGCGATCTTGGCCATGGAAACTTAACTCCAGAAAATTCGTTGTGTTGCCCCCGGCACGGACGGCCGGGGGAAAGGATTCTTCAGATGCGGCGGCTTATTCGCCCCAAACGTCTTTCAAAACGTTGACCCAGTTTTCGCCCATGATCTTGCGCACCACGCGCTCGGAATGGCCGCGCTTGAGCAGGGTTTCGGTCAGGTTCGGGAACTCGCCCACGGTGCGGATGCCCAGCGGGTTGATGATCTTGCCGAAGCTGGTCAGACGGCGGGCGTAGCCCTTGTCATGGGTCAGGTATTCGAAGAAGTCCTGGCCATGGCCCTGGGTGAAGTCGGTGCCGATGCCGATGGCGTCTTCGCCGACGATGTTCATGGTGTATTCGATGGCTTCGGCGTAATCGTCGATGGTCGAATCGATACCCTTGGCCAGGAACGGCGCGAACATGGTCACGCCGACGAAACCGCCGTGATCGGCGATGAACTTCAGTTCTTCATCGGACTTGTTGCGCGGGTGCACTTTCAGGCCCGACGGCAGGCAATGGGAGTAGCAGACCGGCTTCTTGGATTCGAGGATGACTTCTTCGGAGGTCTTCGAGCCGACGTGGGACAGGTCGCACATGACACCGACGCGGTTCATCTCGGCAACGATTTCACGACCGAAACCCGACAGGCCGCCATCGCGCTCATAGCAACCGGTACCGACCAGGTTCTGGGTGTTGTAGCACATCTGCACAATACCGACGCCCAGCTGCTTGAAAACCTCGACATAGCCGATTTGGTCTTCGAAGGCGTGAGCGTTCTGGAAGCCGAACAGGATGCCGGTCTTGCCCTGCTCCTTGGCTTTGCGGATGTCGGCGGTAGTGCGCACCGGGATCACCAGGTCGCTGTTCTCGCGAATCAGCTTCTGACTGGCGGCGATGTTGTTGACGGTGGCCTGGAAGCCCTCCCACACCGACACGGTGCAGTTGGCCGCGGTCAGACCGCCCTTGCGCATGTCTTCGAACAGCTCACGGTTCCACTTGGCAATAATCAGGCCGTCGATAACGATGCTGTCGGCGTGTAATTCGGCTGGGCTCATCAGGCAGTCCCMTATTAACGATTCATGCGCCGAATCGTGTGCCGGCGCTTTGGGGCCAGCATATGCCTGAGGGACGGTGCAGCCGGGTGCAAAAACGACAGGGGAATTGCCGAAAGCGTCAATCCGCGACAAAGGGTCGCCAACCGACATGATTGCCTACCTGTTCAAGCCCGTTCGCATGGGCCAGAATTCGTCGCATCACCGAATGTTTCACTGAATTAAGGGCGGCGACGCAATGAAATCCATCTTCTTGGCTTTGGCACTGATAGCGACCGGCGTACAGGCGGCCGAAGGGGCCGACGACAACCCCTGTGACGCCGTCGAAAACGAAGTCCAGACCCTGGAATGCTCGGCTTACAGC
>NZ_JBFTMK010000069.1:0-12712 GCF_056396965.1 Pseudomonas sp. 05N434 | reverse complement strand
CTACACGACGTTGCACCGCAGACCTGGCCCGATTACCAGGCCTTCGTCGAAGCCGTCGACGCACTGGGTACAGTGCCGATGACCTGGCTGGTGGTGCCGAATTTCCACAAACATGACGACCTTGACGCACATCCGGAGTTTCGACGTTTGCTGAGCCGTCGCGTCGCTCGCGGCGACGAACTGGTACTGCACGGTTACTACCATTGCGATGAAGGGGCGATTCCCACCACTCCCCGAGACTGGTTCATGCGCAGGATCTATACCCATGAAGGCGAGTTCTATGACCTGCCTCTAGACGCCGCCCTCGCCCGCCTGCGCGCCGGAATCGAGGTATTCCATCGCTACAACTGGCCGCTCGAAGGCTTTGTCGCCCCCGCCTGGCTGATGAGCGAAGGCACCCGTCAGGCGTTGCGTCAGTTACCGCTGCGCTACACCAGCGATTCGCAGCACCTGTATCGTTTGCCGGATTTCACTGCGATCGATGCCCCAGGCCTGGTCTGGAGCGCACGCAGCGCCTGGCGCCGTGGCCTGTCGAAAATCGTCAGCGATCAGCGCGAACAGCGCTGGCGCCAGGCGCCGGTGATTCGTCTCGGCTTGCACCCGGTGGACATGCGCCATGAGTTCTCGCGTCAATATTGGCTGCAAACGCTCAAGCGCTTGCTCGACGAGGGCCGTGTGCCGATGACCAAGGCCGGTTGGTTGAAACTGCAACGCGACCCCATCGGTCGCGCAGCATGAGCCGGGGAATTCTGCTGGTCATCGCGCTGCTCGCTGCGGTGCTCATCCCGGCGTTGCTGGGCGGCGGCGAGACATGGTCGCGGTTGCAACGCTTCCCGCTGGAATGGCTGCTGATCATGTTCGGCATGATCCTGTTGTGCTGGGTGCTCAACACCCTGCGCTTGCGCCTGTTGCTGGGCGATCAGCGTGACAAGGTGAGCCGACTCAAAAGCCTCGGGGTGGTGATGTCCGCCGAGTTCGCCTACTGCGCCACCCCCGGCGGCAGTGGTGGACCGCTGACCATCATGGCCCTGTTGGCGCGCCACGGCGTGCGGCCGGCCAGGGGCAGCGCCGTGTTCGCCATGGACCAGTTGAGCGACTTGCTGTTTTTTCTCTGCGCGCTGAGCGCGATTCTGATTTATGCACTGTTCCAGCACCTCAGTCAGCGCCTGGAATGGATGCTGACGGTCAGCGCCATCTCGTTGTTCGGCGGGCTGTTCAGCTGTGTATTGATGGCTCGCTGCCACCGTTCGCTGATTCGCCTGAGTGGTCGGTTGCTCGCCCGTTTCAATGTCAAGGAAGCGACCCGGCTTCGTTGGGCGCGAAAGCTCCTGCACTTCCTGGCGGCATTCACCGACACACTGAAGTTACCCTTTCAAACATTGATCACGGTGTTTGCCCTGACCTGCCTGCATTGGATCTTGCGGTATAGCGTGCTGTATCTGGCATTACGCGGGCTGGGCGTGGACTTGCAATGGGCCTGGTGCTTTCTGATCCAGATGCTGTCATTGAGTGCGGGGCAATTCAGTCTGTTGCCGGGCGGTGCCGGGGCGGCGGAACTGACATCGGCGGCGCTGCTGGCGCCGATGGTGGGGAAATCCACCGCGGCGGCAGCGATTCTGATCTGGCGGACGGTGACTTATTACTTCTATCTGGTGGTCGGTGGCCCGGTGTTTCTGCTGATGCTCGGGCGGCCATTGCTGAAGAAGTTGATGAAGTTCAAGCAAGCTTAAAGATCGCCACAGGGTCTTTTCAGGCCCCCCTGGCTGTATCGTCGGAATCGTCCTGCAACTGCTCCCACAACTCGGCGGCGCCGGGAAACTCCGTGCCGTCTTCGGGGCTCAGGTCGTCCGGATCGTAGCGGCTCAAACAGCCCTCGCCCAATGTGGCGGGCGCCTTGGAAACGGCTTTATCCAGCGGATCGGCCATGGTCATGTCCTCGGTGCAGAAACGGCGAAGGGCCTGAAGCGATTGAACGCCCAGGCCCTTCGGATTTCAACCGTATGGTTGTCAGAACACGACGGTTTTGTTGCCGTGCACCAACACCCGGTCTTCCAGGTGGTAACGCAGGCCACGGGCCAGCACCATTTTCTCGACGTCACGACCGAAGCGCACCATGTCTTCAATACTGTCGCTGTGGCTGACACGCACCACGTCCTGCTCGATGATCGGACCGGCGTCCAACTCTTCGGTGACATAGTGGCAAGTGGCACCGATCAACTTCACACCGCGCATCGAAGCCTGATGATACGGCTTGGCGCCGACGAACGACGGCAGGAAGCTATGGTGAATGTTGATGACTTTGTGGGCATATTCGCTGCACAAGTCAGGCGGCAGAATCTGCATGTAACGAGCAAGTACCACCACTTCGGCGTCGTGCTGTTTGACCAGGCGCGAGACTTCGGCGAAGGCCGGTTCCTTGTCCTGTGGGTTGACCGGTACATGGTAGTAAGGAATACCGTGCCACTCGACCATGCTGCGCAAATCGTCATGGTTGGAAATCACGCAGGCGATTTCGCAGTCCAGTTCGTCGCTGTGCCAGCGGTGCAACAAGTCAGCCAGGCAATGGGACTCACGGCTGGCCATCAACACCACGCGCTTCTTCTGCTCGGTGTCGGTGATGCGCCAGTCCATCGAGAACTCTTGGGCAATCGGTGCAAACGCTTCGCGAAAGGCTTCGATACCGAAAGGCAGCGAATCAGCACGAATTTCGTGACGCATGAAGAACCAGCCACTCTGATTGTCCGAGTGATGGCTCGCTTCAGTGATCCAGCCGTTATGTGACGCCAGAAAGTTACTGACTTTAGCAACGATACCGACGCGGTCCGGGCAAGCAATCACCAGCCGAAAAGTGCGCATGAGGGGGAAACTCCAGAACTTCGCAAAGGCCGCCATTCTAGCGATTGCGCAGCAAAACTGCAGTATTGATGACGCGCGGCTGCGGATTGCGGTCATCGGCACAGGTTCCGGCGGTGCCATACGCCAGTGCATGGTGCTCTTGTAGCCAGCCTTCAAGAGGTTAACTGTGAATATTTGTGACGCTATTTAACTGCCTCTCCAATGTGTGTCCTATTCACCGCAACTAATTTAAGTAAAACTTCGGTTAAATGTTTACTTGATGAAACACCCTGACTATTATTGTCGCACTGTCACCCTGTCATCCAGCGCCAACATAAGGTAGTCCTCATGTCCTTGATCAACGAATATCGCGCCACCGAAGAAGCTATCAAAGAGCTGCAAGCCCGTTTGAAGAACCTGTCCCAAGACGACAAACTGCAAACCGAGCTGGAATTCGAAGGCAAATTGCGCACCCTGATGGGCGAATACTCCAAATCCCTGCGTGACATCATTGCCCTATTGGATCCAGAGTYCAAAACCAAGGCTCCACGTGGCGGCGCAGTAAAAACTACTGGCACCAAGCGTGCTCGCAAAGTTAAACAATACAAAAACCCGCACAACGGCGAAGTCATCGAAACCAAAGGTGGCAACCACAAAACTCTGAAAGAGTGGAAAGCCAAGTGGGGCGGTGACGTGGTTGAAGGCTGGGCTACCCTGCTGGGCTAAGCCGCAAGCGCGTCGCAGACTGATCCGCGACCAAAAGAACGCCAGCAAATGCTGGCGTTTTTTTATGCCCGGAATTCAATCGCAAGTCATTTTCGTTTTCAAATATTCAAACGTTTGCGTAATGCCTGGACATGAATCTGCCATTCATCCAGAACCTCTTGCTGAAACGATGTAGGACTAATCGTCAATTGGGCGGCAGCTGTCAGAAAACTTTCCAGCGTATTGGGAGCGCCCCACTCCGGCACGGACAAACGCTGCTGACAAAATATTCGCCAGCGTTCTTGCTCTTCCGGGCTCAACGTATCCGGAAAGTTGCGTGCGCGATAACGAAACAATAATTCGGGCAAACGTTCATCATCGAAAGGCCACTGCTCTTGTGCTAATTGCGCAGGGTCGGCGGCTCTGACTTGCTCACATAGACGCCGATCCCGATCGCCGATAAAACCGTCGTATAACTGTTGCTCGGGGTCCAGGCTCGCGGCGAAATCCTCGCGGGCATAAACTCCCGAGACTTTATCTTGCCAAAGTTGTTGTGCGGCACTTAGCCGCAGCGCCCGTTCCTGATAGAGCGCCATGTCCAGCCCCAAACGTTGCTGATCTTCGGGACGAAGTACCGATAACGGCGCCACGACCGGGCACTTGTTGATGTGTATGAGCTTGAGCGGCACGGGCAGTTCGCCTTCGGCCAGATCGTCACGGCGTGTATAAAGCCGCTGACGCAAGGTTTCGGTATCCAGATCGAGCAGCCCCTGAGGGTCCAGGTGCAGGTCACAGACAATCAGCGCGTTGCGATTGCGTGGATGCCAGGCCAGTGGCAGTACCACGCCGACATAATGGCGGGCCGCCGAAAAGCGCCCGGAAATGTGCACCATCGGCTGCAACAGCCGAATCTGGTCCATCACCTTTTGTTTGCTGCGCAACTGAAACAGCCAGTCATACAACTTCGGCTGTTTTTCACGAATCAGACGCGCCAGGGCGATTGTGGCGCGAACATCCGATAGCGCCTCGTGGGCATTTCCGTGATCGATGCCATTGGCGGCGGTCAGGCGTTCGAGCTTGAGCGTCACCCGCCCTTCGTCATCCGTGGGCCAGACGAAGCCATCGGGACGCAACGCATAAGCCGCGCGCACGATGTCGATCAGGTCCCAGCGGCTGTTGCCGCCCTGCCACTCCCGTGCGTAGGGGTCGAAAAAGTTTCGATACAGGCTGTAACGGGTCATCTCGTCGTCGAAACGCAGCGTGTTGTACCCTGCCCCACAAGTGCCGGGCAGGGCGAGCTGGGCATGAACCCGTGTCATGAAATCGGCTTCGCTCAAACCTTGCTCGGCCAGAAGACCAGGCGTGATACCGGTGATCGCGCAAGCCGCCGGATGCGGCAGGATGTCGTCACTGGGCTGGCAGTAGAGATTGACCGGCTCGTCTATTTCATTGAGATCGAAGTCGGTGCGAATCCCCGCCACTTGCAACGGACGGTCGCAACGGGGGTTGATGCCAGTGGTTTCGTAGTCGTACCAGAAGATCGAGGTCACGGGTTGTTCCTGAACAGAAGACCGGCGAAGTCTAGGCGCACACAGGCTGCCTCGACCAKAAATGTTGTCATTCAATCACCTCCGGCCGCATACCGTGCAATACATAGTTATGTCGTTTCCCCCCGAGAGGCTGCTAGCATCGAACGGACATCGAATCGCAAACCGGCCACAGCAAGGTTGCCCATGCTCGAGACCACAGCACTGCCACGGAAAGCAACGCTGGCCCCGCCACTGGATACGCGGTATCAGGTCGAAACGCCCGAAGGCATCGACTTGCCACTGCGCCCGGCCGGGTTGATGGTCCGTGCGCTGGCGTTCACCATCGACCTGGGCCTGCGCGGGTTGATCCTGGGCCTGCTGTTCATGGTGCTGGCGTTCCTCGGCAAACTCGGCGCGGGGCTTGGCTCGATTTTGCTGTTCGTGGTGAGCTGGTGGTACATGGTGCTGTTCGAGGTGCTCAATCAGGGGCGCTCGCCGGGCAAGCAATGGATGGGATTGCGCGTGGTGCACGACGATGGCACCCCGATCGGCTGGTCCGCGTCCTTGCTGCGCAACCTGTTGCGATTTGTCGACATGTTGCCGTTCGGCTACTTCCTCGGGGCGATCAGTTGCCTGCAACATCCCACCTTCAAACGCCTCGGCGACCTGGCCGCCGGCACGCTGGTGATCTACCGCGAACAACCGCTCACCCGACCGCAGTTACCCGATGCCCCGCCGCGCCGTGCCGCTTTCGCGCTGACGCTGACCGAGCAACGCGCCATCCTCGGGTTTGCCGAGCGCCAGGGTGAACTCTCCGAGGCGCGGGCAGGTGAACTCGCCTCGATACTCGCGCAACCGCTGCACGTTTCAGCGCCGCAGGCCGTGGCCGAACTCAACGGCATCGCCCGCGGACTGTTGGGCCCGACATGAAGCAAAGCCTATTCGAAAGCCGCCACAAGACCGAATGGGAGCAATTTGCACTCATGCTCGAACGGCTGGAACGCGGCAAGGAAACCTCGCGAGTCGCCAGCTTCCCCAGCGACTATCGACGGCTCTGCCAACACCTGGCCCTGGCTCAGGAGCGTGGTTACAGCAGCTTTTTGGTCGACTCGTTACAGCAACAAGTGCTGCGCGGGCATCAACAGCTTTATCGGCATCGCAGTTGGCTGAGGGCCAACGTACTGAGCTTCATCCTTGCCGACTTCCCGCGTCTGGTGCGCGAACAATGGCCCTTCGTGCTTGCCGCCAGCCTGATATTTTTTGGCAGCCTGATTGGCATCGGGCTGCTGGTGTATCTGTTCCCGGAACTGGTCTACAACCTGATCCCGGCCGAGCAGGTCAGTGAAATGCAAAGCATGTACGACCCTGTCGCCGGTCATCTGGGGCGCTTGGCAGAACGGGCGGCCAGTGAAGACTGGGAGATGTTCGGTTACTACATCATGCACAACATCGGCATCGCGTTTCAGACCTTCGCCAGCGGTTTGCTGTTTGGCCTGGGCAGCGCGTTTTTCCTGTTCTTCAACGGCTTGATGATCGGTGCGGTGGCCGGGCACCTGACGCACATCGGCTACGGGCAAACCTTCTGGTCATTCGTGATCGGGCACGGCGCCTTCGAACTGAGCGCCATTGCCCTGGCCGGTGCCGCCGGCCTGCAACTGGGCTGGGCGTTGATCGCGCCGGGACGTTTGCCCCGCGCCGAAGCCCTGCGAGTGGCGGCGAGCAAGAGCGTGTTGCTGATTTGCGGGGTCATGCTGTTTTTGTTGATTGCAGCGTTTATAGAAGCCTACTGGTCGTCGCGGACCGGAGTCACGCCGCTGACCAAATACCTGGTCGGCGCAGCGCTCTGGGTGTTGGTCGCGACTTATCTGCTGTTTGCCGGACGGACCCGCCATGCGCCTGAGTGACGCCAGTGCAGTGATTCGCCCACGCACAAACTGGGAAGCCATGGACCTGGGGGTGCTGCTGAGTCAGCGCCATCGACGCCTGTTGATGACCAGTTGGGCGATCGTGACCCTACCGATTTTTACCTTGCTCAGCTTGATGCTGTGGGAGTCGCCCTCCCTCGCCCTGCTCCTGTTCTGGTGGCTCAAACCGGCGTTCGACCGGCTACCGCTGTACATCCTGTCCAAAGCCATGTTCGGCGAAACACCCACACTGAAACAGGCCCTGCGCCAATGGCCGCGCCTGCTCCCGCCGCAACTGCTGGCCAGCCTGACCTGGCGCCGCCTGAGCCTGAGCCGCAGCTTTCTGATGCCGGTGGTACAACTCGAAGGCCTGGRGGGCGAAGCACGACAACAGCGTTTACGCGTGCTGTTGCAGCGCAATGCCGGTGCCGCGCAATGGCTGACGATCATCGGCGTGCACCTGGAAACCGCGTTGTGGATCGGCCTGATGGTGCTGTTCTACATGCTCTTGCCGCTGCAGGTCGAACTCGACTGGGGCTGGCAGACCTTGATTGCCGCCGCCACACAAGACTGGCGCTGGCTGGAGCACCTGACCAATGCTTTTTACGCCCTGGTGCTGGTGGTCTGGGAACCGATTTATGTCGCCTGTGGTTTCAGCCTTTACCTGAACCGGCGCACACGGCTGGAAGCCTGGGACATCGAACTGGTGTTCCGCCGCTTGCGCCAACGCCTGAGCAGCGCAGTCATCACGCTACTGCTGGCGGCGTTTGTGCTGGTGCCGACGGGGCAAAGCGTATGGGCCGCCGAACCGGGCATGTCACCGGACAGCCCGCGTCTGCTGGAGCAACCGCTGACCAGTCAGGCATCCCGAGACAGCATCAAGGCCATCCTCGATCAGCCACCGTTCAAGAACAAGGAAACGGTGACCCGCTATCGGTTTGGCGAAGACAAGCCCAACGACGATACTGCGCACGGTGGTCAAACACCCGCCTGGCTGAAAGCGCTGTTCAGTTTGCTCGACAGCCAACGTTTCGGCGCATTGGCCAACCTGATCGAGGTGTTGCTGTGGGGCGCGGTGATCGGCGCCATTGGCCTGTTGATCTGGCGTTACCGCGACTGGTTGCAGGCGTTCGTCAGCCGCCGGCCAGCGCTCAACCGAAAAGTGACGCGACCATTGCCGCAGCAGGCGTTCGGCCTGGACCTCAACCGCGAAACCCTGCCCGCCGATATTGCGGCCAGCGCCGAAAGCCTCTGGCAAACCAACCCGCGTGAAGCCCTTGGCTTGCTCTATCGCGCCTTGCTCAGCCACTTGTTGAACGACTTCGACATGACGCTCAAGCCCGCCGACACCGAAGGCGAAGTGCTTCAGCGCGTTGAACATTTGAAGCAACCGGCGTTGCTGGCCTTCAGTAAAAGCCTGACCGCACACTGGCAGAACATGGCCTACGGGCATCGCCTGCCACCGGCGCATTTGCAACAGGAACTGTGTGACGGCTGGCGCGCATTGTTCGGCCCCGGAGCGGTCCGTTGAATCGCAGGGCATGGCTGGCGGTCGGCGTGTTCATCGTCGTGCTCTTGGGTGCGCTGAGTGTTTACCTGTATTTCAAGGCCACACCCTATCAGGTACAAATCGAACACGGCCCGTCCCCTGAAGCCCAGGCCAATCCCTACCTGGCCGCCGAGCATTTTCTGCGCAAACAGGGCCTGACCGTCAGCCACGCCAACAGCCTCGACATCCTGCCGACCCTCGAACCGCGTCAGCACAGCCTGTTGTTGCTCGGCGACCGCTCGAACATGTCGCCGCGCCAGGTGGATCAGGTGTTGAACTGGACCCGGGCCGGTGGGCGCCTGGTATTCGTCGCCGAAGCCCTGTGGGATGAAAAGACCGGCCAAAGCAATGACCTGCTGCTCGACCGGGTGCAGTTGCACCAGTTCCTGAGCAAAGACCTCAAGGACTCGCCTCCCGATCTGCGCGATGATCCCTACCCCAAACTGACCAAGCTCTATCTGGAAAACGAAGAGGCGCCGGCCTACTTCAGCTTCGATACCGCGTTCCACCTCGACGACCCGAAAAACCTCGCCCAGGCCTGGGCCAACAGTGGCAAGGCCACGCACATGATGCAGCTGAGCCACGGGCTGGGTTCAATCACCGTGGTCACCGACGCCGACCTCTGGAAAACCCCGGCCATCAACCAATACGACAACGCCTGGCTGCTGTGGTACCTGACGGCCGACACCGATGTGACCCTGCTGTTCAATACCGAGCACGACAGTCTGCTGACCTTGTTGTGGCGTTACTTTCCCCAAGCCCTGGTGGCCCTGATCGCCTTGATCGCTTTGGGTTTCTGGCACGTTGGCGTGCGCAGCGGCCCTTTGCTGGAGCCGGCCCCAAGGGCGCGTCGGCATCTTCAGGAACACCTGCGCGCAAGCGCCGATTTCATGCTGCGCCGCAGCGGTCAGCACAGCCTGTTGCACGCCTTGCAGCAAGACATCCTGCGTCGTGTCCGCCACCGTCATCCCGGTTTTGAACAACTCGGCGTCGCCGAACAATGGCTGGTGCTCGCACGCCTGACCGGCCACCCCACACGCGCCATCAGCCAGGCCATGAGCCCGCGACCGAAACAGCGGCTGTCCAGCGCTGAATTCAGCCGTCAGGTCGCCCACCTGCAAACCTTGAGGAACGCCTTATGAGTGAACAGATCGAGCCCGGCACCCAGACCCACGCCGCCCAGCAGCGCCAGCGCGCCGGCCAGTTGGCCCTGGCGATAAGAACGGAATTGCAAAAAGCGGTGATTGGCCAGAACACCGTGATCGACGATGTGCTCACCGCCCTGATCGCCGGCGGCCATGTGCTGCTCGAAGGCGTGCCGGGGTTGGGCAAGACATTGCTGGTGCGCGCCCTCGCCCGGTGCTTCGGTGGTGAATACGCCCGCATCCAGTTCACCCCGGACCTGATGCCCAGCGACGTCACCGGGCATGCGGTGTACGACCTGCAAACCGAGCAATTCAAACTGCGCAAAGGCCCGTTGTTCACCAACCTGCTGCTGGCCGATGAAATCAACCGCGCCCCGGCAAAAACCCAGGCCGCGTTGCTCGAAGCCATGCAGGAACGCCAGGTCACCCTCGAAGGCCGCGCCCTGCCCATCGTGCAACCGTTCATGGTGCTCGCCACCCAGAACCCGATTGAGCAGGAAGGCACCTACCCACTGCCGGAAGCCGAGCTCGACCGCTTCATGCTCAAGGTGCGCATGGACTACCCCGAGGCCGATCAGGAACTGGACATGGTGCGTCAGGTCAGCCGCTCGACCCGCGCCGACATGCTCGATGTACAACCGCTGCGCACCGTGTTGCAAGCCAAGGACGTGCTGGCCTTGCAGCGCATTGCCAGTGACCTGCCGCTGGACGATCAGGTGCTCGATTACGCCGTGCGCCTGGCCCGCACCACCCGCACCTGGCCGGGTTTGACCCTCGGCGCCGGGCCTCGCGCCTCCATCGCCCTGGCACGTTGCGCCCGCGCCCGCGCCTTGTTGCGAGGAGGCGAGTTCGTGATTCCCGACGACATCAAAGGTTGCGCCCTGGCGGTACTGCGTCACCGCGTGCGGATTGCCCCGGAGCTGGACATCGAAGGGCTGGACGTCGATCAGGTGCTCAAGCAACTGCTCGACCAAGTGCCGGCGCCACGCCTGTGAACATGGCCATCCGGACCACCCCTGTGGCGAGGGAGCTTGCTCCCGCTGGGCTGCGAAGCGGCCCCAACATTTCTGATAGGGCGAAGAACTTGCCAGCGCTGCGCACTGGAGCGGGAGCAAGCTACCTCGCCACAGGAACTGTGTGCCGATGAAACCATCCCGGCTTCTACTGGCCTGGCTTGCGGCCTTGCTAGCCATCGGCATCGTGCTGGGCGCCTTACGGGCGCTGGACATCGCCGTTCCATCAAGCCTTTTATCGATCAACTGGGGATTACTGCTGGCCCTGCTGGCCCTGGCGATACTCGACGCCATTCGCCTCAAGCGTTTGCCCTCACCGCGCCTCCAGCGACAAATGCCCGGCAGCCTGGCACTCGGTCGCTGGAGCGAAGTGCGATTGGAGGTCGAGCATGATTTTACCCAACCACTGAACATTCAGATCTTCGACCACGTACCCGACGGCCTGAGCGTCGAAAACCTGCCCCTGTCGGTCGAACTGCAACCCGGCCAACAGAGCCAGATCAGCTACCGCCTGCGCCCGCTCATGCGCGGCCATTTCAGCTTCGAATACTGCGAAATCAACCTGCCGAGCCCCATGGGTTTGTGGTCCGACAAACRCCTGCTCAACATACCCGACACCACCCGCGTCTACCCCGACTTCGCCCGCCTCTACGGCGGCCAGTTGCTGGCGGTAGACAACTGGCTCAGCCAACTCGGCGTACGCCAGCGCCAACGTCGCGGCCTGGGCCTGGAATTCCATCAACTGCGCGAATTCCGCGAAGGCGACAGCCTGCGCCAGATCGACTGGAAAGCCACCGCCCGCCAACGCACCCCCATCGCCCGCGAGTACCAGGACGAGCGCGACCAGCAAATCATCTTCATGCTCGATTGCGGCCGTCGCATGCGCAGCCAGGACGGCGAGCTCGCGCATTTCGATCACGCTCTCAATGCCTGCCTGCTGCTCAGCTACATCGCGTTGCGCCAGGGCGACGCGGTGGGCTTGAGCACCTTCGCCAGCAACCATCCGCACTACCTTGCCCCGGTCAAGGGCACAGGCCAGCTCAATGTGTTGCTCAACACCGTCTACGACCTCGACAGCACCCAACGCCCGGCCGACTACCAGGCTGCCGCCACACAGCTACTGGCCCGACAAAAACGCCGGGCACTGGTAGTGCTGGTGACCAACCTAAGGGATGAAGACGACGAAGAACTGCTGACTGCGGTCAAACGCCTGAGCAAACTGCATCGGGTGTTGGTGGCGAGCCTGCGTGAAGACTTGCTCGACAATCTACGGCACGCCCCGGTGCAGACCTTGCCTGAAGCGCTGGCCTATTGCGGGACGGTGGATTATTTGAATGACCGGGCGCAGCTCCATGAGCGGTTGAKTGCTCATGGAGTGCCGGTGGTGGATGCTCGGCCCCAAGAGTTGGGGGCCGAGTTGGTGACGGCGTACTTGGGGTGGAAAAAAGCTGGAACGATGTAACGTCGAATCGTATATAAAATCGTCATATCACGATGCCGACATGGATATGACGTGCGAGCACGTACGACAAGCCCTCAATCCGGGTACTTACGAAAACCAGTCCCACTCAACAACCTGAAAGCTCTATCGCAAGGAATCCATCATGGACGAGACAAAACTATTTGCTTCAGTGCTAACGCAGATCAATGAGAACCAACTGGCTTTGGGGGCCGCTATAGAAGAACTATCGAATTGGATAGCGCAACGAGGTGCTACCGAAATAGCGGATAACATCCGATGTGCATTGCAAGCGATAGATCGAAACCAAGAATTCATCTCTTTGGCACTTATTTCTATCTCCACCGATTTTAAAGAATCACAAGCTCCAAAAAAGCATGACCCTAATGACTAGCTAACCATCAAGAGTCGTAATTCTCCTCGGCTGTTACCCGATGCTCCTCATCGGGTAACAACTGACGTTCATGGTCAGTAATATGCTTGTTGTCCTCCTCCCGACTTCTCGAATAGCAGCGCTAACGGCTACAGAATGAAGCGCATCTGCCTACAAGTGTCAGCGACCCAGGCTGATTG
>NZ_JBFTMK010000068.1:0-12776 GCF_056396965.1 Pseudomonas sp. 05N434 | reverse complement strand
GGCGTGCAGACCGCTATCATCAGCGGACGCAAGACCCCGGTGGTCGAACGACGAGCCAGGAACCTCGGCATTCCACACCTGTACCAGGGTCGCGAAGACAAACTGGTGGTGCTCGACGAGCTCCTTGCCCAACTCAACCTGAACTATGAACAAGTGGCCTACCTCGGCGACGACCTGCCGGACCTGCCGGTGATTCGCCGCGTCGGTCTGGGCATGGCCGTGGCCAACGCCGCCAGCTTCGTGCGCGAACACGCCCACGGCATCACCCAGGCCCGTGGCGGCGAGGGTGCCGCGCGCGAATTCTGCGAATTGATCCTGCGCGCCCAGGGCCGCCTCGATGCGGCCAACGCCGCGTACCTGTGAGCCCATCATGCTGAGCAAAAAGATTCGCAACATCCTGATATTCGGTTGCATCGCGGCGCTATTCGCTGCGGTCGGCTATTGGAACATCAGCCCGGAACGCTTCCTCGACAAGCCAGTGGCGCATGTCGATGAAGCCATGATCGACTATTACGCAACCAACGCCCACAGCGTGCAGTACCTGCCGGACGGCAAACTGCAGTATGAAATGACGTCCGACAAGGTCGAACACCTGAAGGCGACGGAAGTGACGTTGCTGTCCAACCCTGACCTGAACATGTTTCGTGGCACCGAATTCCCTTGGCACGTCCAGAGCGAACGCGGCGAAGTCAACCCGGACGGCACCCAGGTCGAGCTGATCGACTCGGTACGTATCACGCGTTTCGACGAAAAAAACCGTAAAACCCTGATTACCACCACCCGTATGACAGTGTTCCCGCAGCAGCAATATGCGCAGACCGATCAACCCGTTAGAATCGACGGCGCCGGCGGTGTATCGACAGGCAACGGAATGAAAGCGTACTTGAAAGAAAGCAGGATACACCTGCTATCGAACGTAAGAGGACAGTATGAGGCTCGTTAAAACCCTCCCTATTTTGCTCAGTCTGAGCGCAGCACTGGGAAGCGTGAGCGCCTGGGCTCTGCCGACCGATCAAGCGCAGCCTATCCGCATCCAGGCCGACGACGCCCAACTGGACGACAAGAACGGTGTTGCCACCTATAAAGGTGATGTGATCATCACTCAGGGCTCGATGATCGTTAAGGGCAACACCGTGACCATCACCCGCACGCCAACAGGCGAGATCGATGTGGTGACCTCGGTGGGCAACCTCGCCTACTTCGAGCAACTGCAGACCGCTGGCGACACCAAGCCTGTTCAGGGTTGGGGCGTGACCATCCAATATCACGCCGCGCAAAACCGCGTCGTACTGATCGACAAGGCCAAAGTTGTCGACAAGGACAACAACGTCACCCAGGGCGAAAAAATCGTCTATGACACGATCAAGAAACTCGCCAGCGCCGGTCGCGCCACGGGCAGCAAGGTCACCGAGACACGTCCGCGTATCGACATGGTGATCCAGCCGAAGAAGAAAACCGACGAGAAAACCCAGTAATGGCAACTCTGAAAGCTCAGCATCTGGCCAAGAGCTACAAGAGCCGCCAGGTCGTGCGTGACGTCAGCCTGTCCATCGACAGCGGCCAGATCGTCGGCCTGCTTGGCCCCAACGGCGCCGGCAAAACCACCTGTTTTTACATGATCGTGGGTCTGGTACAGGCCGATCAGGGTCGCGTACTGATCGATGACCTGGACGTCAGCCACCAGCCGATGCACGGTCGCGCGAAGGCCGGTATCGGCTATCTTCCGCAAGAAGCGTCGATCTTCCGCAAGCTGTCGGTGACCGACAATATCATGGCCATCCTCGAGACCCGCAAGGAGCTCGACAAGGCCGGTCGCCGCAAAGAGCTGGAAAGCCTGCTGCAAGAATTTCACATCCACCACATTCGTGACAGCCTTGGCATGAGCCTGTCCGGTGGTGAACGCCGTCGGGTGGAAATCGCCCGGGCACTGGCCACCAACCCGAAATTCATCCTCCTCGACGAACCCTTCGCCGGCGTGGACCCGATCTCGGTGGGCGACATCAAGCAGATCATCCACCACCTCAAGGCCAAAGGCATTGGCGTGCTGATCACTGACCACAACGTCCGTGAAACCCTGGACATCTGCGAAACCGCCTACATCGTCAACGATGGCCAGCTGATCGCTGAAGGCGACTCCGCCACCATCCTGGCCAACGAACTGGTCAAGGAAGTGTATCTGGGCCATGAGTTCCGCCTGTAAGCGCTGAGGTGCCTGGCCAGTCGCCTTGGTGCTCATATCAATAAAAAATCAATAGTTTTTTATTGTTACAGCGCTCTAGGCAAACACTTCAGTTTCAGGCATATAATTTGCTTATGTTTGGCGCTTCGGCGCCCTGTAGTGGATGGCGCATGTGCGCCGGCGAATAAGGTGTTAAGCCCCTGCCATGAAACCATCGCTAGTCTTGAGAATGGGCCAGCAGCTGACGATGACACCGCAGCTGCAACAGGCCATCCGCCTGCTCCAATTGTCGACCCTGGACCTGCAACAGGAAATCCAGGAGGCCCTGGAGTCCAATCCGATGCTCGAACGCCAGGAAGAAGGCGACGACTTCGATAACGCAGACCCCTTGGCCGACAAAGCCGAACAGCAACCCAACACCGACATTCAGGAACCCTCCTACCAGGAAACCGCCCCGACGGTGGATAACCTTGAGGAAGGCGACTGGAACGAGCGCATTCCCAACGAATTGCCTGTCGATACCGCCTGGGAAGACGTCTACCAGACCAGCGCCAGCAGCCTGCCGAGCAACGATGACGACGAGTGGGATTTCACCACCCGTACTTCGGCCGGTGAAAGCCTGCAAAGCCATTTGCTCTGGCAACTGAACCTGGCACCGATGTCCGACACCGATCGCCTGATCGCCGTGACCCTGATCGACTGCATCAACAATCAGGGCTATCTGGACGAAACCCTCGAGGAAATCCTCGAGGCCTTCGATCCGGAACTGGACATCGAACTGGACGAAATCGAAGCCGTCCTGCACCGCATCCAGCAATTCGAGCCCGCCGGTATCGGCGCCCGCAACCTCGGTGAATGCCTGCTGCTGCAACTGCGCCAACTGCCCGCCAAGACCCCTTGGCTGACCGAGGCCAAGCGCCTGGTCACCGATTACATCGACTTGCTCGGCAGCCGCGACTACAGCCAGCTGATGCGCCGCATGAAGCTCAAGGAAGATGAACTGCGCCAGGTGATCGAACTGGTCCAGAGCCTCAACCCGCGCCCGGGTTCGCAAATCGAGTCCACCGAAGCCGAATACGTCGTTCCCGACGTGATCGTGCGCAAGGACAACGAGCGCTGGCTGGTGGAACTGAACCAGGAGTCGGTGCCGCGCCTGCGGGTCAACGCCCAATACGCCGGCTTCGTACGCCGCGCCGATACCAGCGCTGACAACACCTTCATGCGTAATCAACTGCAGGAGGCTCGCTGGTTCATCAAGAGCCTGCAAAGCCGCAACGAAACCCTGATGAAAGTGGCCACCCAGATCGTCGAGCATCAACGCGGCTTCCTGGAGTACGGCGACGAGGCCATGAAACCGTTGGTGCTGCATGACATCGCCGAAGCGGTGGGCATGCACGAATCGACGATTTCACGGGTGACCACGCAAAAATTCATGCATACCCCACGGGGCATCTATGAACTGAAATACTTTTTTTCCAGCCACGTCAGCACCTCCGAAGGCGGTGAATGCTCGTCTACGGCGATCCGCGCGATCATCAAAAAACTGGTTGCCGCGGAAAATCAGAAAAAGCCGTTGAGTGACAGCAAGATCGCTGGTTTACTGGAGGCACAAGGCATTCAGGTGGCTCGCCGCACCGTCGCCAAGTACCGCGAATCCCTGGGAATCGCGCCTTCGAGCGAACGCAAGCGGTTGATGTAGAGCCACGCCACAGCGTTCCAGTGGTAGATCATCGGATCTACCGCTTTATGCACTGGCAACGAAGGAGAAGCTGTATGCAAGTCAACATCAGTGGACACCAACTGGAAGTGACCGAACCTCTTCGCACCTACATCGGCGAAAAACTCGAACGATTAGAGAGGCATTTCGACAAGATCACCAACGTGCAGGTCACGATGACGGTCGAGAAGCTCAAGCRGAAAATCGAAGCCACGCTGCATATTCCCGGCAATGAGGTGGTCGCTAACGCGGAACATACCGATATGTACGCAGCGATCGACGCACTGACCGACAAGCTGGATAAACAACTCAAAAAGCATAAGGAAAAGACCCAGAGCCTCCTCCAGGGCGCGACCGGTCGTTAACACTCCCAACCCATGATCCGACTTGAAAGCATCCTGACCCCCGGCCGTTCCCTGGTGAACGTGCCGGGCGGCAGTAAAAAGAAAGCCCTCGAGCAAATTGCCAACCTCATCCATCGCGAAGTGCCGGATCTGGCCATGCAGGATGTCTTCGAGAGTCTGGTCGCCCGTGAAAAACTCGGTTCCACCGGCTTTGGCAACGGTATCGCCATCCCCCACTGCCGTCTCAAGGGCTGCGGATCGCCCATCAGTGCCTTGATGCACCTGGATGCACCCATCGATTTCGACGCCATCGACGGTGCCCCGGTTGACCTGCTGTTTGTACTGCTGGTCCCCGAAGCCGCCACCGATGCGCACCTGGAGTTGCTGCGCCAGATCGCCAGCATGCTTGATCGCAAGGAAGTGCGTGAAAAACTGCGCAGCGCCCCGAGCAACGAAGCCTTGTATCAGGTTGTCCTGGACGAGCAAAACGGTCACTAATCATGCGCCTGATCATCGTCAGCGGCCGCTCCGGCTCAGGTAAAAGCACTGCCCTTGATGTTCTCGAGGACAACGGCTACTACTGCATCGACAACCTGCCGGCCGGTCTGTTGCCGGAACTGGCCGAACGCGCACTGATTCACACCGAACTGGCACAACCGCTGGTGGCCGTGTCCATCGATGCACGCAACTTGCCGAGCCACCTGTCACGGTTTCCCGAATTGCTGGAAGAAGTCCGCAGCCGGCATATCCAGTGCGATGTGCTGTATCTGGACGCCGATGAAGAGACCCTGCTCAAACGATTTTCGGAAACCCGCCGCCGTCACCCGCTGAGCAGTGCCAATCGCTCGCTGGCGGAGGCGATAGAGGACGAAACCAATTTACTGGGGCCGATCGCCGACCTGGCCGACCTCAAGGTCAACACCACCAATCTGAACCTGTATCAGCTGCGCGATACCATCAAGCTGCGCCTGCTGAATCAGCCGGAGCCCGGTACTGCGTTCCTGGTGGAGTCTTTCGGGTTCAAGCGTGGCATGCCGGTGGACGCCGATCTGGTGTTCGACGTGCGCTGCCTGCCTAACCCTTACTGGAAACCGGAGCTGCGGGCACAGTCCGGGCTCGATCAACCGGTGGCCGACTACCTGGCGGCGCAGCCGGATGTCGAGGAAATGTTCCAGGACATTTCCTCCTACCTGCTCAAGTGGCTGCCCCGCTTTGCCGCCAGCAACCGCGCCTATGTCACCATTGCCATTGGCTGCACCGGCGGGCATCACCGCTCTGTCTACCTGACCGAACGTCTGGGCCAGGTCCTGCAACAATCCCTGAAGAACGTCCAGGTTCGCCACCGCGACCTCAGCTAAAGGATTCACATCGCGATGCCTGCTCTGGAAATCGAAATCATCAACAAGCTGGGCCTGCATGCCCGCGCGTCTGCAAAATTCGTTGGCGTCGCCGGGCAGTTCCCTTGCCAGATCAGAGCTGGCCGTACACCGGAAACGATGGTCGATGGCAAAAGCATCATGGCCATGATGATGCTCGCAGCCGGCAAGGGCACCAAAATCCACCTGAAAACCGAAGGTGAACAAGAGCAGGAAGCTATGGATGCACTGGTGGCGCTGATCAACAACTTCTTCGACGAAGGCGAATAAAGATCAATGGATTTCGGCTTTCGGTTGCGCCCACAGATGCGTAGGCGCTGACGAAGCTGCGATATTTTGATCCAAAAAAAAAAGCGCCACCCAATCGGGTGGCGCATTTTTTTTGTGCAGCAACCGCAGCTTAACTACCTGCCACCGTCATCCGCTCGATCAACACCGAACCTGTGCGAATGTTGCTGCGCAATTCCAGGTCATTACCGACCGCAATGATCTGCTTGAACATGTCGCGCATGTTGCCGGCAATAGTCACTTCCTGGACCGCGAACTGGATTTCGCCGTTCTCGACCCAGAAACCCGCTGCGCCACGGGAGTAATCGCCGGTGACCATGTTCAGGCCCTGCCCCATCAATTCAGTGACCAGCAGGCCACGACCCATGCGACGCAACAGGGCCGCCTGATCTTCGTCGCCATGGGTGACGAACAGGTTGTGCACGCCGCCGGCATTCGYGGTGCTCGGCATGCCCAGCTTGCGGCCGGAATAGGTGCCAAGCACGTAGGACACCAGCTCGCCGTTTTCCACGAACGGCTTGGCGTAGGTCGCCAGGCCATCGCCGTCGAAGGCAGAGCTGCCCAAAGCGCGCATCAAGTGCGGACGTTCATCGATGGTCAGCCATTGCGGGAACAGTTTCTGCCCCAGCGTGCCTTCGAGGAACGAAGACTTGCGATACAGACTGCCGCCGGAAATCGCCGAGAGGAAACTGCCGAACAAACCGCCGGCCAGTTCCGCAGAAAACAGCACCGGCACTTCGCAGGTCGGTACCGGGCGTGCGCCCAAGCGGCTCGCCGCCCGTTGCGCGGCACGCTGGCCGATGCTCTCCGGGCTGGCCAACAAATTGCCCTGCCGGTTCACGTCGTACCAGTAATCACGCTGCATCTGGCCATCGGCTTCGGCGATCATCACGCAGCTGAGGCTGTGACGGGTCGAGGCGTAACCGCCGATAAAACCGTGGCTGTTGCCGTACACACGGCAACCCTGATGAGTGCTGAGGGTGGTGCCGTCGGCGTTTTTGATCCGACTGTCGGCGGCAAACGCCGCCGCTTCACAGGCCAGGGCCTGCTCGATGGCTCGCTCCGGTGTGATACTCCATTGGTGGAACAGGTCGAAATCCTGCAGCTCCTTGGCCATCAGCGCGGCATCCGCCAAGCCTGCGGCTTCGTCTTCGGACGTGTGCTTGGCAATCGCCAGCGCAGCAGCGACGGTTTCGCGAATCGCTTCCGAACCGCTGGCCGAGGTGCTGGCCGAGCCTTTGCGCTGCCCTACATACAAGGTGATGCCAAAGCCCTGGTCGCGGTTGAACTCAACGGTTTCGACTTCCCGCTGACGCACCGTGGTCGACAGGCCCTGCTCCAGCGACACCGCCACTTCACAGGCACTGGCGCCTTGGCGCTTGGCTTCAGCAATGATCTGCTCAACTTGCTCTTGCAGTGCCGGCAACGCTTGTGGGCCGACGCTTTCAACTGCACTCATGCTGTTCTCCACTCAAATTCTGCTTTCGGTAACGGTCATCGAGCGACCGGGCCGGACAAGCGGCCCCCGACTGGTTATCATGGCGGCGTTTCTTTGCGGACGGCCACCATGGTTGATTCTTACGACGACTCCCTCGATACGGGAGAAAAAAGCAAATCCCAGGTCAAACGCGAGCTGCATGCTCTGGTTGACCTCGGCGAGCGCCTTACAACACTCAAGCCTGACCTGCTGGCAAAACTGCCGTTGACCGACGCTTTGCGCCGGGCTCTGGCCGATGCGCCCAAGCACACCGCGAACATCGCGCGTAAACGGCACCTTCAGTTTATCGGCAAGCTGATGCGCGATCAGGACACTGGCGCCATTCTCACCCTGCTCGATCAACTCGATGCCTCCACCCGGCAGTACAACGAACGTTTCCACGGCCTGGAACGCTGGCGCGATCGCTTGATCGCAGGCGACGACGCCGTCCTGGAGAAGTTCGTCGTCGATTACCCCGAGGCCGATCGTCAACAATTGCGCTCCCTGATCCGTCAGGCCCAGCACGAACTGGCGACCAACAAGCCACCGGCTTCGAGCCGTAAAATCTTCAAGTACATCCGTGAGTTGGACGAGACTCAACGCGGTTTGCGTTAAGTCCCGAATCGGGTGAGTTGCCTCGCAACTCACCCGAAGCTTCACGTTTTCAAGAGCCCCTTACGATCCTGTGCCACCCACGGTGATCGCATCGATTTTCAGCGTTGGCTGGCCGACACCCACCGGCACCGACTGCCCATCCTTGCCACACGTTCCCACACCGCTGTCCAGCGCCAGATCATTACCAACCATCGACACCCGGCTCATGGCTTCCGGCCCGTTGCCGATCAACGTCGCGCCTTTGACCGGTGCAGTAATCTTGCCGTCTTCGATCAGGTACGCCTCGCTGGTGGAGAACACGAACTTGCCACTGGTGATGTCCACCTGACCGCCGCCGAGGTTGGCGCAGTAGATGCCTTTTTTCACCGAGGCGATGATTTCCGCCGGGTCGCTTTCGCCACCGAGCATGTAAGTGTTGGTCATGCGCGGCATCGGCAGGTGCGCGTAGGATTCGCGACGACCGTTGCCGGTGCGGGCCACGCCCATCAGGCGCGCGTTGAGCTTGTCCTGCATATAACCCTTGAGCACGCCGTTTTCGATCAGCGTGGTGCACTCGGTCGGCGTGCCTTCGTCGTCGACGCTCAGCGAACCTCGGCGGCCGGCGAGGGTGCCGTCATCGACGATGGTACAAAGCTTCGATGYAACCATCTCGCCCATGCGCCCGCTGTAGGCCGAACTGCCCTTGCGGTTGAAATCGCCTTCCAGACCGTGACCGACGGCTTCGTGCAGCAACACGCCGGACCAACCCGAACCCAACACCACCGGCAACGTACCGGCCGGCGCCGGGATGGCTTCCAGATTCACCAGTGCCTGACGCAACGCTTCACGGGCATAACCCATGGCGCGGTCTTCGCTGAGGAAATAGCGGTAGTCGGTACGACCGCCACCGCCATGGCCGCCGCGCTCACGACGACCGTTCTGCTCGACGATCACGCTGACGTTGAAACGCACCAGCGGCCGCACATCTGCCGCCAGGCCGCCATCGGTGGAGGCGATCAGAATCCGCTCCCAGACCMCGGCCATGCTCACGGTGACTTGCTGAATACGCGGGTCGAGGGCGCGGGTCGCCACGTCGATGCGCTTGAGCAGCTCGACTTTCTCGGCGCGGGTCATTACTTCCAGCGGGTTGTCCGGCCCGTACAACTGAGCGACATCCTGGGTAGTGAACGCCTGCACGGTGCCATTCTGCCCGGCCCGGGAGATCGAACGGGCCGCACGGGCCGCTGCGCCCAGCGCTTCGAGGGTGATCGCATTGCTGTAGGCGAAACCGGTTTTTTCACCCGATTGCGCACGCACGCCGACACCCTGGTCGAGGTTGAAGCTGCCTTCCTTGACGATCCCGTCTTCCAGCGCCCAGGACTCGGAAATCTGCCCCTGGAAATACAGGTCGGCGGCATCGATGCCCGGGCCGGCCAGATCGCCGAGCACACCCTGCAGGCTCTCGATCGTTACGCCGCCGGGCGCCAGGAGGTGTTCACTGACAGAGGACAACAACTCGCTCATATGCTTTACGCCTTAAATTCGTCGTTCTGATGCAGGTCGCTGAGCGCCCTGCGAGAAAAAGCGCCGGTGAGTGGACACCGGCATCCGCGCCCTGATGGCCGCCTGTTCGCGGCTGTCGCGTTCGGCCAGCAGCACGGCCTCGCCCTGATCCTGTTGTGCCAGCACGCGCCCCCATGGATCGATTATCGCGGCATGACCAAAGGTTTCTCGCGGTCCCGGATGAGTGCCACCCTGGGCGGCCGCGAGCACGTAACATTGAGTCTCGATGGCCCGCGCGCGAATCAGCACGTCCCAATGGGCCGCGCCGGTCACCGCGGTAAAGGCCGACGGGGCGGTAATCAATTCCGCGCCGGCAGCACGCAATTCGCTGTACAGCTCCGGGAAGCGCAAGTCGTAACACACCGTCAGGCCGACTCGACCGACCGGCGTATCGGCAACCACCACGCCACTGCCATAAGCATAGTCATCGGATTCGCGATAACGCCCGCGATTGTCCGCCACGTCCACGTCGAACAGGTGCAGCTTGTCGTACCGCGCCACGGTCTCGCCCTGGTCATCCACCAGTAACGAGCATGCATGCGCTTTGGCCATCGGTTCATCCGCCGGCGGCAACGGCAACGTGCCGGCCACTATCCATAACTTGAGGTCGCGGGCGGTCTGTTTCAACCACGGCAGGATCGGGCCTTCGCCCAGCGCTTCGGCGCGGCCAATGTCGGCAATGTCGCGACGGCCCATGGCAGCGAAGTTTTCCGGCAGCACGGCAAGCCGCGCGCCACCGGACGCCGCCTGCTCAAGCAGACGACGGGCCTGGGACAGGTTGGCCAGCACGTCGCTCTGGCTGACCATTTGAATGACTGCTACAGACATGGCCATTTCCTTATCTGGAATCAACACATACCTGTAGGAGCCGCCTGCGGCAGCTCCTGCAGGGGACTTACGGCCATGCTACTCCATAGGCTTGGAAAGTGGCTTTTCAAAAAGGCTTGTCGTAGGTGATTTTCGGCTCTTTCCACGGACCTTTGACCGTGTATCTGACGCTGGCAAAGCGCGCCACGCGGTCACCGATCAACTTATCGATCAGGAACAGCGCCCCACCTACGGCTGGCGCACCGACGATCAGCGCGGCAATCGGCAGATTGTTGGTCACCGGCAAGGTCACCAGCAACTTGGCATCGACCTGATCAGCCACCAGGTCCAGGGTGCCGTTGAGTTCCAGGTTGCTCGACGGGCCGGTCAGCCGGATCGGCTCACGGGTCACGTAGACCCCGTTGCTCGCGACCAACAGCCCTTTGACCCGGTCATAGCTCAAGCCTTTGCCGAACAGGTCGGAAAAGTCCAGGCGCAAGCGGCGGCCAATGGAGTTGAAGTTGAGCAGGCCAAATACCCGTAGAGCCTGGGCGCTGCCCTCGACTTCAACAAACTGACCTTTATTGAGCGACGCATCGAGGCTGCCAGAGAAGCGCTTGGTGGCCAGCCACGCCGGTGAGCCAGGCCAGCGACCGTCGACATCCATGTGAAACTCTTCACTGGTAACGCTCGGCGCAAAGCCCCAGCCCTTGAGCACATCGGCAAGGTTCTTGCCACTGACCCGGCCCTTGTACCAACTGCTGGAATTGCCGGGCGCGCCTTCCCAACCGCCGCTGCCCTGCAGGTAGATGCCCTTGAGGCCCATATCCAGGGAGTTGAGGGCGATACCCTTGCCGGTCGGGCGAACTTTCAATAGCCAGGCGCCCACCAGGTCCTGGCCCTGGAACAGTTGATTGATGGTGATATCCAGCGCCGGGATTTTCGTCGGGTCCACGGTGGCCAGCGGATCCGGCGAATTCTCGTCGGCCAGCACCGTCGGGTCTGGGGCCGGCAAACGTACGTACTGCAGATTGACCGCAATCGGTGTGGCTTTGGCATCGGGAATACCGACGGTACCCTTGGCCTGCTGACTGTCGAGTTGCAGTGCCCAGGCGGCCGGCTTGCGCGTCAACTGCACCGACGCCTCATCAAGGGTGGTGCCGAAACCGCTGAGCTTGCCAACCTTGAAATCCGCGCCGCTGAGCAATTGCTTGGCGCTGCCGCCTGGATCCTGGCCAGCATACTTGCTGACAAGATCCTGCCAGGGAGACACATCCAGCT
Organism: Pseudomonas sp. 05N434; assembly: GCF_056396965.1. NCBI lineage: Bacteria > Pseudomonadati > Pseudomonadota > Gammaproteobacteria > Pseudomonadales > Pseudomonadaceae > Pseudomonas > Pseudomonas sp. 05N434. Next base: position 1,150 of record NZ_JBFTMK010000068.1, on the reverse strand, counting down.
CGGACAGTACACCGCGTATGCGCAGGCCTTTGTTGCCGGGCAGCACAGCATCACCACCGCCGAGAAACAACTCACCGCGACCGTCGACGAAGTTGCCAGCCGGGGCCGCAAACGTGAAGTTCGCCAGCTCACCGTAGTTGACCCAGTAACGCCGCTCCGGTCCTTGCAGGGTCATGCGGAACACGGTGTCGCGGCCGACATCCGCCGCCACGCCGAACGGCGCCGGCAAATCCACCGCCACGCCTTTGAGATCGGAGCTGACTATCAATTGGCTGTCGGCGCCATCAAGGTTCAGTTGCAGCTGATAAGGGACCACACCAGACACCGGTAGCGGCTGAGTGACGTTTAGCCACTCGGTGAGTTTCTTGACCTCGACCTGACCCGCTGCGGTGACCCGAGTGTTGAGCTTGCCCGCACTGCCATCGGCAAAAATCTGCGCGGTCACGGGCTTGTCGAACGCTCGCGCGGTGATCTTCTGTCCGCTCAACCCCTTGGCGCTGTCGAAGCGGAAGTCGCCCTTGAGTTGTGTCAGTTCCAGGATGGGCTCGCGAAGTTTCAAGCGGGCCTTGTCGGTCTTGAAGTCGACGAGGATTTTCGGTTGCTCACCTTTGACCAGCGGTACATCCAGGTTGAGTTTGCCTTGCAGATCGCCCTCGCCCTCCCAGCCGGCGAACGTATCGGCTGTGCCGATCGGTGCTTCCTGCAGAATCTTCAGGCCATCGCCCAACCCGCCGGCGAACGCGCCATCGAGGAACAGGTGAGGATTCTGTCCGGCAGGCACATGGGGAATATTGACGTAGACGTCGTTGACCTGGGTGTCGAGCAATCGCCCCTTGTTCGCGAGAATCCGCACACCGCTGTCTTCAATGAATACATCGCCGCTGACCTTGCTGACATGCGGCCAACCCGGCTGAAACGCCAGCTCGGCATCATGAACCTTGAAAAACAGGCTGATGCTGCGAGCCGTTTCCGGGGCGCCATGGTTCAGCGATCCCTGGTACTGGAAGAAACCTTCATCCACTGCACCTTTGAGAATCGCCGTACGCAGCCACTCGTCCAGCGCCGGGCTCAACACGGCCGGCAGGTACTTGGCGGTGTAGCGACCGTCGCCGTCGACCAGGCCGACCCGCAGGTCCATGTAGTCTTCCTG
>NZ_JBFTMK010000067.1:0-15092 GCF_056396965.1 Pseudomonas sp. 05N434 | reverse complement strand
CCGACGTGACGCTCAAGCGTGTTGCTGAAACCATCCCGGCCGAACAGGCAGCAGCCATCGGCGTCAAACTTGACCAGAAGGCACCGGTGGCGACACCTGACGAGCTGGGCAATTACGATGCAATCATCTTTGGTACACCGACGCGCTTCGGCAATATGGCGGGACAGATGCGCACGTTTCTCGACCAGACCGGCGGACTGTGGATGAGCGGCGCGCTGGTCGGGAAAATCGGCAGTGTCTTTGCATCGACCGGCACCCAGCACGGTGGCCAGGAAACCACGATTACGTCGTTTCACAGCACACTCCTGCATCAAGGGATGGTCATCGTGGGTGTGCCTTACACCTGCGCAGGGCTGACCAACATGAGCGAGATCACCGGCGGTACGCCCTATGGCGCGACCACCCTGGCAGGCGCTGACGGTAAACGGCAACCGTCAAAAAATGAACTGGATATTGCGCGTTTCCAGGGGAAACACGTCGCTGAGCTTGCAATCAAGATCGCGGGTTAATGCAAGCACCTGAATGGGCGCGTATTGCAGGACACGAGCTAGCCTGTGTAAGGCCGGGGCGGACTTCACCACCGCGCCGCTGATACTCGCGGGTGGCTTGGCGATTCTAGAGAAAGCCTTGCGCGTCGGGAGTCATTGAAGACGACGTAAGCGTTGTTGGATTCAGAGGAGCGACGTTCCAGTGAGGTCGCTCCTCATTACCCATGCCGCTCATACACCTCCAGCTCAAGCATCGCGCATACAACATTGCGGCAGCGCACCTGCGGGCTATCGATAGCACCTCGTAACACACCTCAATGATGAAAAACCGCTCCCACAGAGCCATCGCTCGCTACCGGAGTGAGCGTCAACAATCTGTTATTTTTTTGAAACACCTTCTCAACCGCTAATCAGTTAGTCCGGTTTTTTGACACATCCCCGATATGCGGTCATAACTTTTGCACTCCGCTGGGTCAAACCACGGTGGCTGTCGATGGAATATTGGCATCTTCCGAGGTTCTTGCCTGATACGGAGATAAGCTCATGATTTTCAATGTACAAAATTTTGGCGCCAAAGGAGATGGCATCACTGACGACACAGCGGCGATACAAAGTGCAATTGATGCGGCGGCCGCCGCAGGCGGGGGGCAGGTTTACGTACCGACCGGAACCTATATCGTTTCGGGAGGAGTGGAACCTTCCGACGGTTGCCTGATGCTCAAGAGCAACGTCTACCTGTACGGCGACGGCATGGGCGCTACCACCGTCAAGGTGGCTGACGGCTCCGACACCAAGATCACCGGAGTCATCCGCTCCGCCTATGGCGAGGAAACCCACGACTTCGGCGTCAGCRAGCTCACCATTGACGGCAACCGTGACAACACTACGGGCAAGATCGACGGTTGGTTCAACGGCTACATTCCCGGGCAAGCAGGCTACGACTCCAACGTCACCCTCGACAGCGTCGAGATCAAGGACTGCTCGGGGTACGGTTTCGACCCCCACGAGCAGACCGTCAACATGGTCATCAAGAACAGCGTGTCCCACGGCAACGGCCTGGACGGTTTCGTAGCTGACTTCCTGAGCAACAGCACCTTCGAAAACAACGTCGCCTACGACAACGACCGGCACGGTTTCAACGTCGTGACCAGCACCCACGACTTCACACTCACCAATAACGTTGCCTACAACAACGGCGGCAATGGCATCGTGGYGCAGCGCGGCAGCGAGAACATCCCCTCCCCCAGCAACATCACCATCACCGGTGGCGAGGTGTATGGCAACGGCGCCGAAGGGGTGCTGATCAAAATGTCCAGCGAAGTGACGGTCAGCGGCGTCGACATTCACGACAACACCAGCGCCGGGGTCCGTATCTACGGCAGCAACCACGTCGAGCTTATCGACAACACGCTCCACAGCAATTCCCTGGGCAACCCCGTACCGGAGATCATCATCCAGTCCTACAACGACACCCTGGGTGTGTCCGGCAAGTACTACAACGGCAGCGATAACATCATCCAGAGCAACATCATCACCGGCAGTAACCTGTCGACCTACGGCGTTGCGGAACGCAATGAAGACGGCACTGATCGCAACGCCATCATCGGCAACACCATCAGCCACACCAGCAACGGTGCGACGCTGGTCTATGGCGACGGCAGTTACGTCAGCGACACGGTCCCGATGACCACCGTGCAAGGCACAACTGGCAACGACACCCTGCTGGGCAGCGCCGGCAGCGAGATTTTCTATGGCGGTGCTGGCAACGACACCATCAATGGCGGGGCCGGTGACGACATTCTGGTAGGCGGTGCAGGCATCGACAAACTCACCGGCGGTACCGGCGCCGATACGTTCCGTTTCACCACTCAGTCCGACAGCTACCGCAACGCAACCGCGAGCTTCGATGACACCATCACCGACTTCGATGTCACCCAGGACAAGATCGACCTCGCCGGCCTCGGTTTCACCGGCCTGGGCAATGGCCATGGCAGTACCCTGCAAGTCAGCTACAGCGCCAGCACTAACCGCACCTACATCAAGGACTACGATGCCGACGCCAGTGGCAATCGCTTCGAATTGATACTCTCGGGCAACCTCGCCAGCACTCTGACCGCCAGCAATTTCATCTTCAATCGTGTGCTCACCGGCACCAGCGGCAACGACTCGCTGCTGGGCAGTGATTCGGCCGACACCCTGCTCGGCCTGGCGGGCAACGATAGTCTCAGTGGCGGCGCCGGCGACGACAAGCTCGACGGCGGTGCCGGCATGGACACCCTCACCGGTGGTGCCGGAGCGGACACCTTTGTGTTTTCCAATCGCCTGGACAGTTACCGCAACTACAACACCGGCGGTGCCAACCTTGGCGACCTGATCACCGATTTCGATATCACCGCCGACAAGATCGACCTCTCGGCCATGGGTTTCACCGGTCTGGGGGATGGCAAGAACAACACCGTGTACGTGGCGCTCAACAGTACCGGGACCAAGACTTACATCAAGTCCCTGACTGCCGACGCCGATGGCAACCGCTTCGAAGTGGCACTGAACGGTAACTACCTCGACAAGCTGACCAGCGCCAACTTCGTCTTCGCCACGTCATCATCGACCAACCATGCGCCATTGCTGGCGACGCCTCTGCTGGATCAGAAAGCAGCCGAAAACACCCCGTTCAGCTACGTGGTGCCGGCCACCAGCTTCACCGATCCGGATAATGACAGCCTCAACTACAGCGCCACCCTGTCCGATGGCAGCGCCCTGCCCGCGTGGCTGAGCTTCAATGCCACCAACCTGACCTTCAGCGGCACGCCGACCAGCACCGCATCCGGCAATTACAACGTGCTGATAAAGGCCATGGACCCGGCCGGTGCATCGGCCAGCGATAGCTTCGATCTGGTAGTGGCCAACACCGTCACCGGCACCAACAATGCCGAAACCCTCAACGGCACGGCGGGTGCCGACCTGATCCTCGGCCTCGGTGGCAACGACACGATCAAGGCCGGCGCTGGCGCCGACACCGTCGACGGCGGCGGCGGACGCGACTCGCTGTATGGTGGCGACGGTGCCGACACCTTCCGCTATACCAACCTGCTCGACAGCTACCGCGACTACGACACGGGTGGTATCACGGCCACTGACACGATCTATGACTTCACCGCGGGCGTCGACAAAATCGATGTGTCAGGCCTGGGCTTTGTCGGCCTTGGCGATGGCCACAATGGCACGTTGTACATCACCCTCAACGCGGCGGGCGACAAGACCTACATCAAGTCCGCCGAAGCGGATGCCGATGGTAATCGATTTGAAATCGCCCTCAGCGGCAACTACCTCAACACCCTGACCGCCAGTGACTTCGTGTTTGGCCAGCACGCCCAGCAGGACATCCTCTACCTGCCCACCCTCGGCCAATCCAATGCGCGCCTGCTGCGCATGACAGAGGACGACAATCAGTCCGGCACCTCGATGCTGGTCAACGACCTGGATCGCTACACCCCCTATGACGTGCGCAGCCAGTTCACCGATGCCGATGGCAACGGCATCGACATCGCGGTGGGCGGCAGCACGGTCACCGGCCTGTCGACGCTCAGCGCCGAGGAACTCAAGTTGTGCTGGTGGCTGACCGACACCGACCAACCCGGGGCTGCGCTGTTGCGCGCCGTGACGCTGCTGAGCGAACAGCGCTCCGAACTGCAATCGATCAATAACGTCACCATGGGCATCATTTGGGGCCAGGGTGAGGAAGCCGCTCAGGAGATCGCCCAAGCCACGGACAAAGCAGCGGCAGCAGCGGCCTACAAGGATGCGACCCTAAAGGTGTTTGACTACCTGCATGCCCAGTTCGGCAACTTCGACGTGTACATGATGGAAACCGGTCACTACGAGCAGGACGCGGCGCGCGCCCGTGGCTATTCGGAAGAGAAGATCGCCTCCATCGTCGAGGGGGTTGGCTATGTTCACGCCGCCCAGGAAGCCATTGCCGCCGAGCGCGCCGACGTCAAGCTGGCGGTGGACTACAACGACCTCCCCTTGCGACACGAAGTCGATCCGCTGACGTATCCCGACGACGTCTGGCACCTGCACGAGGAATCGGCGGAAATCGTCGGCCAGCGCCTGGCCGACTACATCGCCAATGACTTTGGCTTCCAGGGCAACCCCAACGACAACAACAGCGTGCAGGACATTTTCGACAACAACCGGACGATGATTTCCGGTACCGACCAGGCGGATACCCTGGTGGGCAGCTCGGGCAACGACACACTGGATGGCGGCCTGGGCGCCGACACCATGACCGGTGGCGATGGTAACGACATTTATGTGGTCAACAACGTGCTCGACCGCGTGGTGGAAAGCAACACCTCGACCTCGCAGATCGATACGGTACAGGCCTCGGTCAGCTGGACCCTGGGCGCCAATCTCGAGAACCTGGTGCTCACCGGCGTGTCGGGCATCAACGGCACCGGCAATGAGCAGCACAACTTCATCACCGGCAATGCCGGCAATAATGTGCTCGATGGTGCCGCAGGGGGCGACAGCATGAGCGGCGGCGATGGCAGCGACACTTACTATGTCGACAACGCCGACGACATCGTGATCGAGATCAACAGCAATGCGCTGTCCGGTGGGATCGACAGCGTGCACAGCAGCCTGGCGGCCTATACCCTCGGCAACAACGTCGAGCATCTGTATATCGATAGCACTGGCGCCGCCAATGGCACGGGCAACGCGTTGGACAACACGCTGTTCGCCGGAGCCGGCAACAACGTGCTGGACGGACGCGAGGGCAATGACACGGTGTCTTTTGAACGCGCCGCGTCTGGCGTTACCGTCAACCTCTCGACGTCAGCGCAGCAAAACACCGTGGGTTCCGGGCTCGACACCGTGAAGCTMTTCGAAAACCTCACGGGAAGCGCCTACGCCGACACTCTGTCGGGTAGCAGCGGCGCGAACGTTCTGAACGGTGGTGCGGGCAACGATACGTTGGTGGGCGGTTCGGGCAATGACCGGCTGATCGGCGGTGCCGGCACCGACAACCTCACCGGAGGCACTGGCGCGGATACCTACGTGTTTGATGCGCTGTCGGACATGGGCGCCGGCGCTTTACGCGATGTGATCAACGGTTTCAAGAGCACCGAGGGTGATCATCTGGACTTCTCCGGCCTGGACGCCAACCCGCTGACCACTGCTATCGACGCCTTCACCTTCATCGGCGCCAACGCCTTCGACCCTGCCGACGCCACCGGCCAACTGCGCTTTGCCGATGGCATTCTCTATGGCAGTGTCGATGCCGACGCCGCCCCCGAGTTCGAAATCACACTGGTGGGCGTCACGGAGTTGCACGCCAGCGATTTCACAGCCTGAGTTACGCCCAAAAGGGATTTGCAGTGCTCGAAAAATCGAGGACAGCCACAGGTCAAAATGCAGGAGCGGGCTTGCCTGCTCCTGCATTTTGCATTCTGGTACGGGGGCAGGCGTCAATTTCGCCAGCGAGAAAAAAACTCGGTCAAGGTAGGTTTTGGAAAGGTGATCCAACCCCTGCCCTTCAGTCCTTGCTCGATTTGGGTATCGCAATACGGCTACTGGTCTTGACCTCGCGTAATGCCAGGCTGGACTGGATGGAGGCAATACCCACCTGGCGCCTGAGCACCTGCTCGATAAAGTCACTGTAGCTATCAAGATCCTCTGCCAACACTTGCAGCACGTAGTCGGCATCCCCGGTGATCTTGTGGCAGGACAACACTTCGGGCAACTGCGCAATCACCGCCTCGAAGTCGTCGGGGGCGTGATCGGCGTGGGTGGAAAAACGGATGTGCACGAACGCCATGATGTCCAGCCCCAGCATTCGTCGATCAAGGTTAGCCTGATAGCCCTTAATCACTCCCGCCTCCTCCATTCTCTTACGCCGCCGCCAGCAAGGCGTAAGGCTTAACGACAGGCGCTCACTGAGCTCGGCGTTGGAGATACTCGCATCCTCCTGCAGCAATGCGAGAATCGCCAGGTCGGTGTCGTCGAGACTGATGCGCTTGGATGTTTTTTTCTGCATTGCGCCATTCCTGAGTAAAACCTCCCGCAATATCTACCAAACACCGAAAACAAAGCAAAGAAATCGCATCCGTACCAGAACAAAATATTTGTACTGGCTCACATCAACGGATGCGCACAATGTTTACAGTTTTCAGTGATTCCCACCGTTTGCACCACGGCACCGAATTGAAAGACGGCGTACTCAAGCCGTCCTTCGAACAGCCCAGTCGGGCCGATACCGTCCATCATCGGGTCAAGCAGGTCGGGCTTGGTCAGGTCATCGAACCGCGAGCCTTTGACCGGTCGTGCTATGTCAACGCGCACAGCGAGCGCTACGTAACCTTTCTTGAATCGGCCTGGTCTGAATGGAGCGCAACCGGACGCACCCACGATGCCTTGCCGCTGGTATGGCCAGTGCGCGATCTGGCTAACGAGCATGTGCCGACTTACATCGACGGCAAGTTGGGTTTCTACGCCATGGACGCCGGCTCCCCGATTACCGCCACCACATGGCAAGCGGTAAAAACCAGCGCCGATATCGCGCTGACCGGGCTGGCGCTGATCGATGAAGGCCACGACAGTGCTTTTGCCCTGTGCCGTCCGCCCGGCCATCACGCAGCACGTGAATACATGGGCGGCTATTGCTATCTCAACAACGCCGCCATTGCCGCACAGCACGCCATTACCCAAGGCGCCAAACGTGTCGCGGTACTGGACGTCGACTTTCATCATGGCAACGGCACCCAGAACATCTTCTACGGGCGCAGTGACGTCATGTTTGTCTCGCTGCACGGCGAACCGACGGTGTCCTATCCGTATTACTCAGGCTACAGCCACGAAGTCGGCGCCGGCCACGGCGAAGGTTACAACCTCAACTACCCGTTGCCGAAGAACACCACCTGGGAAAGCTATCGCAACGCCCTGCTCCACGCCTGCAAGAAACTTCAGCAATTCGCCCCTGAAGTGCTGGTTATTTCACTCGGCGTCGACACATTCAAGGACGACCCCATCAGCCACTTTCTGCTGGAAAGCGACGATTTCATCGGCATCGGCGAGCTGATAGCGGGCGTGGGCTGCCCCGCCCTGTTCGTGATGGAGGGCGGCTACATGGTCGATGAAATCGGGATCAATGCGGTCAACGTGCTGCACGGTTACGAGAGCAAACGCACCTGAGTCATCCCCTGAATCGCAGCGTTTCAACTATTGAATCGGAGAATAAAAACATGACTCTTTTTATAGACGTCGATCATGCCGCACGCCTGTTCGCCAAGGTGGGAATCCGTCTGGCAATACGCGAAATGGCGGCTTACATCGAAGCTGACTACTCACGCTGGGTGCAGTTTGATAAGTCGCCGCGCACCGCCAATCATTCGGCCGAAGGTGTGATCGAGTTGATGCCGACCGACGACGGCCAACAGTACTCGTTCAAATACGTGAACGGTCACCCGGACAACGGTCAAAGCAATTTGCTGACGGTCATGGCCTTCGGTGTCCTGGCCGACGTCCACAGTGGCTATCCAACCTTGCTCAGCGAACTGACGCTGACCACGGCCGTGCGCACTGCCGCGACCTCCGCCCTGGTCGCGCAGTCCCTGGCGCGCCCGGGTGCAAGCGCCATGGCAATCATCGGCAATGGCGCCCAGAGCGAATTTCAAGCCATCGCCTTCTACGAAATGCTGTCCATCAAGGAAATCCGCATTTTCGATATCGATCGCGACGCTTCACTTAAGTTGAAGCACAACCTAGCCGCATTCCCGGATATCGAGGTGATTCTGGCCAACTCGGTACAGGACGCGGTCAAGGGTGCGCACATCGTCACCACGGTCACTGCAGACAAGGCCTATGCAACGATTCTGACGCCCGAGATGATCGAGCCCGGCATGCATATCAATGCCGTCGGCGGTGATTGCCCTGGGAAAACCGAACTGCACGCCGACATCCTGCGCAATGCCCGGGTCATCGTTGAGTTTGAGCCTCAAACCCGGATTGAAGGCGATATTCAACAACTGGAGGCCGACTTTCCCGTCGTCGAATTCTTCCGGATTGTTCAAGGTGAAGTCGCGGGCCGTGAGAACGACGCCCAGGTCACGGTTTTCGATTCCGTGGGTTTTGCACTCGAAGACTTTTCGTCACTGCGCTACGTGCACGACCTTGCGCGGGAGCATGCCATCGGTGAGCGCATCCATCTGGTGCCGACGCCTGCCAACATAAAAAACCTCTATCAACTGCTTGATCAGCAGCCAGCAGTTCCCTCGCGCCTGCGCACAGTCAGCTGATCGCCATAGGTGAGGCCTCCTGAGCAAAGTGCCAAGGGGCTACTCACCGTGTGACCGGACGAGAAACCCTGCCACACGCAAACCACCACCGTCAGTAGCCGTTGCATCTCTAACAAGAACGCTAGACACCCACTTTCTGCCAAAACTCAAAAACATAAAATCAAGAGKTTTTGTAATGAAAACGACTCCGTCCGGGCTGCCTGAACAGCCCGCGCTGCAGCGCACCCTCAGCAATCGTCACATTCAGTTAATGGCCATGGGAGGCGCCATTGGTACAGGGCTGTTCATGGGCTCCGGGAAGATCATCGCCCTTTCCGGCACGTCGATCATCCTCATCTATATGATCATCGGCTTGTTCGTCTACTTCGTCATGCGCGCCATGGGCGAACTGTTGCTCTCCAACTTAAACTTCAAAAGCTTCGCGGATTTTGCCGGTGCCTACCTTGGCCCGCGAGCAGCATTTTTTCTCGGTTGGTCGTACTGGCTGAGTTGGAGCGTCGCGGTAGTGGGTGATGCCGTGGTGGTCGGCGGCTTCTTTCAATACTGGTTCCCTGATGTACCCGCCTGGATACCGGCCATCGGCGTGCTAATGACGCTGTTTGCCTTGAATGTGCTGACGGTCAGGCTTTTCGGTGAAGTGGAGTTTTGGTTCGCGATCATCAAGATCATAGCCGTCGTCACCTTGATTGGCGTCAGCATGGTGCTGATTGCCAGCTCCTTCGTCTCACCCAATGGCGTCACTGCCTCCCTGAACCACCTGCTGGATAAACAGGCAGCCTTCCCCAACGGCCTGTTCGGTTTCTTTGCCGGTTTCCAGATGGCCATCTTCTCCTTTGCCGGCACCGAGCTGATCGGCACAGCAGCAGCCGAAACCCGCTCCCCCGAGAAGACCCTGCCTAAAGCCATCAACTCGATTCCGCTGAGAATCATCCTGTTTTATGTGCTGGCACTGGCCTGCATTATTGCGGTGACCTCCTGGCAACAGGTTTCGCCCAACAAGAGTCCTTTCGTCGAACTGTTTCTGGTTGCGGGATTTCCCGCAGCAGCAGGTATCGTCAACTTTGTCGTGCTGACATCTGCCGCTTCATCGGCCAACAGTGGCGTATTTTCATCCAGCCGCATGCTGTTTGGGCTGGCCAGTCACGACAATGCTCCAGGGATTTTTCGGCGTTTGTCGGGCAATAGCGTGCCTCTGCTGAGCCTGGCGTTCACCACACTGTTGATGCTGGTGGGAGTGCTGTTGCTGTTCATCGTTCCGGAAGTCATGACAGCGTTCACCATCGTCTCGACCGTGTCGGCGATCCTGGTGATTTTCACTTGGTCGACCATCCTCGCGTCGTACATTGCCTATCGCAGAAGCCGGCCCGATCTGCATGCGCAATCGGCCTACAAGATGCCTGGCGGCGTGCCGATGGCCTGGTTCTCCTTGGCGTTCCTGGGCTTTGTACTCTGTTTGCTGGCATTAAGACCTGACACCCGGATTGCTTTAATGGTCATGCCGGGGTGGTTTATATGGTTGGCAATTGCCTATCAGCTGACCCACACCTGGAGGCCCAAACCCGCAGCTGGATCGATAAGTCAGTACAACTGATTTTACCTGGAGCCTTTGGGGGCGCCCCCCCTAGAGTGACGTGGCATTTGTGGGGCACCCGCGGGTCGAATAGCTGCAGGCGAAGGCCGTCAAATTTCAGTGGCGGCTAACTCGCTCCTGCAACCCCACCGCCGCCGAGCGGTATGGCAAGTTCTGAGCACTGACTTACACTGCGATACACCAATGCGAACGAATAACTATTCAACGCATTGATCAATCCCACGGCAATCCGGGCATCACGTAATGATCTGGGTGAAGCCAACATGAAAACGGTCACGGCCCTTTTCACCTGTCTACTCGCTGCCAGCGTATGCGCGGCGGCGAGCACTTGTGTTAATGCAGCACCAACCTTCAAGACCAGCTTCGACTGTGCCGAGGCAAAGGCGTCCGTCGAAAAGCTGATTTGTCGCGATCCGCAGCTGGCGCAGATGGATATCGAACTGACGCGTCTTTATCGCCTGGCGCTCACGGATGAACATTCAGTGCCGCGTCCGGACAAAATCATGATCGACCAGCAGTTCTGGATCGATGCCCGCAATCAGTGCGCCTCCACACCTGTCCCCAAGACGTGCACAGTCCGCAGTTATGCCGAGCGCGCGTACCAGCTGCGCCAAGGCTCGGCCATCGTGAGAACCAAGGACCCATACAGACTCACCGAGGGCCCCCTGGCTTTTCGTTGTACAGGGCTTGACCCGCTGGTTGCCGCCACCTTCTTCACCACGCAGCCTGGTGTCGTGTACCTGAAATGGGCGAACACCTCGATCGTCCTGAACCAGGAGCCGAGTGATTCGGGAACCCGATACACAGGCAAGGACTCCCAAGGGAATTACAGTTTCTGGCAAGACGGCGACGTGGTGCTATTCCAGAAGCCTGGCTCAGGGCCAATGAGTTGCAAGGCCGAGCCGGTCGGTTGATGTCTCTGGCGCAAGTACCGGCGCCCTGCTCCCAGCCCCAAAACCTGCAGGCAAAAAAAAGCCCCGAAACCACATAAGGTACGGGGCAAAAAATTGGTTGGTTGCGGCCAACCAAAGGAGCATTTTTCAAAGCGGTTACGGGTTACAGGCAATCCTGCGCGGCACGTTCGAAACTCGAAGGCATGAAGTTCGACGCCAGCAAGTGGCGCTCATACAAAAACACCTTGCCGCCGTTCGGCGCTTTGTAGGCTTCCAGGACGTTGTCCGCGGCGACTTTGCTCGGCACCACGATCCGGTAGCTGCGCTGGGTTTGCGAGACCGTCGGGTTCAGTGCGCTGCCCTGCAACTTCGGTACCACGCAATCGGCGTATTCGGCAGGCGTTTTTTTCGTCTGCAGGATCTGCGTCGGGTCGTTCGGCGCAGTGGCACAACCGGCCAGCAGCAAGGTGGCGAAAGCCATGGCAGGAACAAATAAAGGGCGCATCGGTGCAGTCCTGAAGTAAAAAATCTGTTTCGTTGCGCAACGGGTCACTGTCGTTGCGGTTATGGTCCGGGTGTTCAGCCAGCAGTCACCAGGGTTTTGAGCGAGTCATCGAACTGCTTCAAGGCGCTGAGTTGCAGGTCGCGTTGTTGATCGATCTGGGCGGCAATCTCGGCTGCAGCTTTACGGTGTACCCAGACCGAAGGCATTTGTTTCTCGACGGCGCCTTCGGCCTTGCCGATGTATTGCAGGTTGGCATCGTAGAACCGTGCGGCGAAACGCGCTTCGACCTGACTGTTGCGTTGGGTCAGCAGACGGTTATGCGTATCGAGCATCACCACCACATCCGGATGGGCCTGCAACAACGCATCGAGGTTGTTGTAGACGGTCACCGACAGKAACTGCTGCTGTAACGAACTCATCAGCCAGTCGATTGCCAACTCTGGGTCGGAGCTGTTGATGAACGCGTCGCGAATCCGCGCATCCAGCGCATCGCGCGCGCCGTTCACCGCCACATCGTGGTAACGCTCGAGGTATTGCAGGTTGTCCAGGGTGTTTTCGCTGTACAGCACACCGACGGTTTGCGAATGCTGCAACCCGGTACTGGCGCCGGCGATGGGCAGAAAATGGCACGACTGGGCGTCGTCTGCGTAGGCGGTTGCAGCAGTATGCGCAAGCTGCTCGGCCGCAATCCCCGACAGGATCGCCTCGGCAACCTTGCGCGCTCCTGATTCGTCCGTATTGGGCATCACCACGGCGATTTCTTCCCCGCCATAACGAGCCGCCATGTCTCCCGGGCGACGTACACAGTGCTTGATCGCCTGACCAATGATCCGTAGACATTCGTCTCCAGCGAGATGGCCGTAGTGATCGTTGTAGCGTTTGAAAAAGTCCACATCGATCAGGATCAGTGACAACGGGCTTGCGAGTCGCTTGGCGCGTTTGAGTTCGACATCCAGGAACTGATCGAGATGCCGGCGGTTGGCGAGGCCGGTGAGTTTGTCCTCGCTGGCGAGAACTTCCAGCGTCTGGTTAAGCTCGATCAGTGCGGTTTGGGTGGCGAGCAATTTTTCCTCCGCCCGAATACGCCGGCTGATGTGGGAAATCAGCCGGCGTCCCAGTGCGACCAGGAGCCCCAACAACAGCAGCACCACAGCGACAGATTGCTTTGTCTGACTGAGCCACGCTTGCATTGCCTCGGCCTGCCCCACCGCAACCGTCGTGACGACAGGATATTGATCGTTTCTCTTGAATGCGTAGAGGCGATGGATGCCATCTACTTTCGACGCAAAATCCACGGTGCCCGATGAGGTGTTGCGCAAGTATTCGGAGAATATGGGTGCGTGAGACAGGTCACGGCCGATGTCTTCCACTTGAAAGGGATACCGCACCAGCAGGCGCCCTTCGGATGAGGTCAGGCTGATCGCGCCGAATTGCCCCACGTGGATGCTTCGATAAAGTTTGAGGAAGTGTTCGAGGCTGATAGTCGCGGCGATTACCCCGGCAAAACTTCCATCAGGGTGATCGATGCGTCGGCTGACGGAAATCACCCAGGCGCAAGTGACACGGCTGAGAATCGCCGGGCCGATATAGATACCGCGATCCGCGACGTCTCGGTGATGCTTGAAGAACGCCCGATCTGCGTTGTTGCTATTGGATGAGATCAGCATGTTGGTCGAGAATAGCCAGTCCCCTTGGGCGTCATATAGCACCACATTATTTAATTGCGGGAGCGCATCCATCTGCTGGGCAACCAACTTGCTCAGCCGTTTGAGTTGCTCCGGGCCGGTGCCGTCTTTCTCGATCCTTTCTGTCAGGCCCAGCAACAGCACTTCACTTTGCTTGAAGGTGCCCTCGGTGTAAGTGTTGAGCGCGTGAGTCAGGTTCAATGTATCGGTATTGATGTCGCTCAAGGTGTTCTGTCGGGCTGTCCATGTCTGCCAGGCCGTCAGCAGCACCACGGAGACACACACCAGAAAGATCAGAAAAGTGGCAAGTCGAAGATCGCGTTTCAAGGAAATACCGGGCTGTTGAGTACACTGGCGTCAAAGGCTGCGCATTATAGAAGGCTTTTGGCCAGCATTGCTGATGCATATGGATAGGTCAGCCCTGCGCCGGGAATGTTTCCAGGTCGGCAAGCCATATCTGCGTCAATTGGTAAAAACCTGATATGTTGTACGATGACAGATGAGTTGACGTAATCCATCTGTCGTCCTCGCACCTATAACAACAAGGAATTACCCATGAAAAAAGTGAAACTGATTATCGGTTTTCTATGCCTGTTCAGTGGCTACGTGGCGGCCTCCCCCGCATCGAGCGAGAAGGATGTTGCCACTGCGGTAGACCATCTGACTCAAGCGATGCTGACCAAAAACGTCCCACAACTGAATGCGCTCACCGCTGAAAACCTGACCTACGGGCATTCCAGCGGGAAAGTCCAGGACAAGAAAGAGTTCATCGCCGACATTGAAAGCGGAAAAAGCGCTTTCAAGACGCTGGAGATGCAGAACCAGAAAATTACCGTATCGGGTGATGTGGCGTTGGTCCGCCATCATTTTTCGGCGCAGGCCATCAAGGGTACCGAGATTGTTCCCACGGAAATCGAGAACTTTCAGATCTGGCAAAAACAGCAAGGCAAATGGTTACTGGTAGGACGACAAGCGTTCCGGCTCTGACCTGGCGAGGGGTGTCAGGCAGTTGCAATGCTGGATGTGCCGGCCTCTTCGCGAGCTAGCCCGCTCCCACACTGGATTTTCTGTGAGCACATTATTTGTGCACGCCAGCGATCACTCGTGGGAGCGAGCCTGCTCGCGATCGCGTCCCTTGCTACACCGCTAAACAGCGGCCTTGAACCCCTCCCTCCTCCCGCTGCAACGCCCGAGCCTGAATCACATCCAGCACGGCACAGCCTTCGCGCGTCAGTAGATGCACCGCCCGGGTGACGCGGGTCAGGTCGCAATCAGAAATGCCTTTGAGGTTTCGGGGCCGAACGCGGAGCGTCCATTGAGGCGTTCCTTTGTATGCTCCGCCGCCCCACCTTTGTGCTGATGCGCCTTGAATCAAAAACAGCACATCGACTCAATATCCGCATCGAAATCTACGCAACCATAGGCCCTGTGAACCACCCACAATCCACTTGCAAGGACATCATCATGGCCATCGCAAAAGCTGTACCGGGCAAAACCCTGCTGACCCCAACCGACCACACCCTGATCATGATCGATCACCAGTCGCAAATGTCCTTTGCGACCAAGTCGATCGATGCCGTCACCCTGCGCAATAACGCCGCACTGGTGGCCAAGGCAGCCCGGGGCTTCAAGG
>NZ_JBFTMK010000066.1:0-12818 GCF_056396965.1 Pseudomonas sp. 05N434 | reverse complement strand
GTGTTATATGCGCCAGGCGCGCCGGGAGGTAAAGACTGGTTTGAGTTCGATAATGTTTGGTTGCTCAAGGAGCACGTTGCGAAATGGGTGCTTGTTCCGGGCGGTAAGGATTACTTGATCGATCAATGCCATTTGAAGGATCGCAGCAAGCTGGTTGACGAAATAGATAAATCTGGAGCAGCGGCCATAGCTGGTCAAGGGTCAAGAATCAATACCGTTACATGGCTGTCTCTTCCCCAAAGACGCTTCGAAGACAGTGTCAGGCAGTTACTGGCATGGGCGCAGTACGAGGTCGAATTTGTTACGCCTGGTTGGTTCAGGCAAGCGAAGCTGTCTGAACGGCAATGCCTGGCTCGACTGACTACTGAACAAAGCGCCATTTATGAACTGGCGAAAGATAAGGTGAATGTACAGCCGTTTCAGGTGTTTGCTCGGGAATTGGTGAAAAAGCGAGTTAATGACTATTTACGTCGCTCGGGGCCACACCCGGAAATCGATCCGGACCAGGTTGAGATCACAATTGCAGGTCATCAGCCAATGACCCTGACTCAACTGTTTATTAATTGGGAAATCTGGCGCAGCGACACCAGTTCTTTTGTAAAGGCTCTTGCGTGGTTTGACACGGTGGTCAAAAGTCTGGTCAATGTTCGTGATCAATTGAGAACGGCTACGTTCAGGTCAAGAGACGGCACCTCGGTGGGAAGGCTGAGTGCAACAGTGATCAACGACTTGATTGGAGTGTTGCCAGGGGATCAATACATCGATTATTTGAAGCGCACTTTCCTCAATCCCGGGGTCGGAGATCTGTCAACAAGACCTGAGGTGTATGGCAAGCTCAAGCAAAACAAACTCCAGTTCGATGCTCTGACTCAGAGAATGCAAGGCAATTTGAGCGGGGAGCAATATACCTGGCTGAATGCGGTGCTCGAAGAGTTGCACATTACTGCAAATACTGCCAATGGCGAAGTCTACAGGTTTGTCGTCAACGGCAAGCGCGTTGAAGGTGGGTACGTCTTTGCTCGCAAAGGCACAACTGAAAAGATTATTTATCTGCCAGCGGCTTACGATGGCAAGAACTTTGTTTCACTGGAATCTTATGCCGCGGAACTGAAGATGCACGCGCGATGGGRTATTGTTAAAAGTGTCCGAAGTAGAGATCAAGAGGTTGTGCGCGCTTATTTGTTCGAGGTTCTGAAGGGATACCATGATTTCACGCTAACACCCGGACGGCCTATCCGCTTATCGGATGACTACGCGCCGATGATCGAGCTTTTCATCGCCGAGACGGATGACCAGACGACCAGTCTTTCCGAAGCATTCTGGCGCGACACGCTAATTGTTGCCGAATTTGCGGTGGACATTGTTTCGCTTTTCATTCCACCGGTGGGGGTCGCAGCCACGTTATTGAAGGCAACGCGATCAATTGTGCTAGGGGTAATCGCTCACCACAACGGGTATGAAAAACAGGCAAACGGGCATTTTTCAGCTGCATGGGTCGGGTTGATTTCTCTCTATGTGGGTACCGTTGCGGGCATTGGCGGTGCAAATGCCGGCCTGAGTCTCCTTTCCAGAATCAACGATTTTGCCGGAATCGTTTCAACCGTTACCGGTGTTGAGGTCGGCGTAAATTATCTGACCTATGTGGCGGGTCGGTCTCTCGCGAATACAACCGGTTCGGTAACAACCTCTGTTCGCTGAGCAGGGAGAAGAGTGGATTAATAGCGGGCGGTGATAATTCCGCTTTATTACGTCACGTTTCAACCTGGTAACCCATCCGCCAACTCACGGCCCGCGTCGCTGCCAGCAATCGCTGCGCCGCCGGGCCGTTTTCGTCGGCATGGAACAACGAGGTCGGGCCGACGATGGTCATCACCGCCGCCACCTGGCCGACAGCGTTGAACACCGGTGCCGACAACGCATCCACTCCCGGCATCAGCAACCCAT
Source organism: Pseudomonas sp. 05N434 (assembly GCF_056396965.1). Taxonomy (NCBI): domain Bacteria; kingdom Pseudomonadati; phylum Pseudomonadota; class Gammaproteobacteria; order Pseudomonadales; family Pseudomonadaceae; genus Pseudomonas; species Pseudomonas sp. 05N434. The sequence goes on along the minus strand of NZ_JBFTMK010000066.1, from coordinate 10,874 downwards.
GCACATGATGCAGGCCGCGTTCGCGGATCTGTTCGCATAAGGCTGCATAGGTCTGATCGTCTGCCAAGATGTGGTCAGTGGCGTTGTGAAGTTCCTGATCGCGCAAGTCCACGGTTTCCCGCTTTGGTAGGTAAGCGCCAAATACCAGGCCAGTGGATGAACTGAGTAACGGCAATACCGAGCCCAATTGCGTGACCACCGTCACCGCTCGCACCGCCGGCTCGATGTGCACCACCGTCGCGCCCTGATTGCCCCACACCGCTAAAAAACAGGTTTCATTCAAGTCATCACGCAACTCGGCCAGAGGCAGAGCGGCGACTTTCAGCACGTCCATACTGTTCAGGGCAGCCAGGCCGACTCGCAGCGCTTCACGGCCCAGGCCGTAATGGTTGGTGGCGGGGTTCTGTTCGGCAAAACCGCTGGCGATCAGCGCTTGTAGATAACGGTGAACCTTGCTCGCCGGCATCTGCACGTGTTCGGCCAGACGCGACAGCGAGGTCGAGGGCGACAGCTCGGCGAGGGCCTTGAGGATGTCGGTGCCGACTTCGGCCGAGCGGACTTTCTGTTTACCGTTGCTTTCGCTGGTCATGGAGGCGGTGTGATCCCGGGACGAATGGGCGTCTTTATAGCTTGACGGTCAATACCAATCAAATTACGTTATGCGTAATTGAATTACGATAAAAATAACTTCCCGTTCAGGAGGCTCCATGAACCTCGATTCAACGGCGCCAGCGCTGGCTTATCAGTCAGGCTTTGGCAACGAATTCAGCAGCGAAGCGTTGCCCGGCGCACTGCCCATCGGCCAGAACTCCCCGCAAAAAGCCCCTTACGGCCTGTACACCGAGCTGTTCTCCGGCACTGCGTTCACCATGGCCCGCAGCGAAGCACGCCGGACCTGGATGTACCGCATTCAGCCGTCGGCCAATCACCCGGCATTCGTCAAACTGGATCGGCAACTGGCCGGTGGTCCGTTGGGTGAAGTGACCCCCAATCGCCTGCGCTGGAACCCCTTGGACATTCCGACCGAGCCCACCGATTTCATCGACGGGCTGGTGAGCATGGCCGCCAATTCGGGCGCGGATAAACCGGCCGGGATCAGCATCTATAACTACCGCGCCAACCGGTCCATGGAGCGGGTGTTCTTCAACGCCGACGGCGAACTGCTGTTGGTACCGGAACTGGGCCGCCTGCGCATCGCCACTGAACTGGGCGTGCTGGAGCTGGAACCGCTGGAAATCGCCGTGCTGCCTCGCGGGCTGAAATTCCGCATCGAACTGCTCGATCCGCAAGCGCGGGGCTATGTGGCCGAAAACCACGGCGCGCCACTGCGCCTGCCGGACCTGGGGCCGATCGGCAGCAACGGTCTGGCCAACCCTCGCGACTTCCTGACCCCGGTGGCGCATTACGAAAACCTCAAGCAACCGACCACCCTGGTGCAGAAATTCCTCGGCCAATTGTGGGGCTGCGAGCTCGATCATTCGCCGCTGAACGTGGTCGCCTGGCACGGCAATAACGTGCCCTACAAATATGACCTGCGTCGCTTCAACACCATTGGCACGGTGAGTTTCGATCACCCGGATCCGTCGATTTTCACCGTCCTGACCTCGCCGACCAGCGTGCACGGTCTGGCCAACCTCGACTTTGTGATCTTCCCGCCACGCTGGATGGTGGCCGAGAAAACCTTCCGTCCGCCGTGGTTCCACCGCAACCTGATGAACGAATACATGGGTCTGATCAAGGGCGAGTACGATGCCAAGGCCGAAGGTTTCGTGCCGGGCGGCGCCTCGTTGCACAGCTGCATGAGCGCCCACGGCCCCGATGGCGAGACCTGCACCAAGGCAATCAACGCGGAACTGGCGCCGGCTAAAATCGACAACACCATGGCTTTCATGTTCGAGACCAGCCAGGTGCTGCGCCCGAGCCGATTCGCCCTGGATTGCCCGCAACTGCAAAACAATTACGACGCCTGCTGGGCCTCGCTGCCCGCCACTTTTGACCCGACCCGGAGATAACCCATGACTCAGACTTCCATCACTCGTAGCTGGGTTGCCTCCGCCAACGGCCACGCGGATTTCCCGCTGCAAAACCTGCCGTTGGGCGTGTTCAGCGTGAAGGGCGGGGCGCCGCGCAGTGGCGTGGCGATCGGCGACCATATCTTTGATCTGGGAGCGGCACTCGATGCCGGGCTGTTCGACGACGGTGCCGCGCGAACCGCCGTCGAAGCCACCCGTGGCGGCCAGTTGAATGCGTTTTTCGAGCTGGGTCGCGAGGCTCGCGTCGCCCTGCGTGAACGCTTGATCGAGTTGTTCAAGGAAGGCAGCACCCTGCACGGCAAGATCGAAGCCCAAGGCGCAAAACTGCTGCCGCTGGCGGCGGATTGCCAGATGCACCTGCCGGCGAAGATCAACGACTACACCGACTTCTACGTCGGCATCGAGCACGCGCAGAATGTCGGCAAACTGTTCCGCCCGGATAACCCGTTGCTGCCGAACTACAAGTACGTGCCGATCGGTTATCACGGCCGCGCCTCGACCATTCGCCCGTCCGGCACCGACGTGCGGCGTCCGAAAGGCCAGACCCTGCCGGCCGGTCAGACCGAGCCGACGTTTGGCCCGTGCGCACGCCTGGATTACGAACTGGAACTGGGTATCTGGATTGGCCCGGGCAATGCCATGGGCGACTCGATCGCCATCGGTGACGCCGCCGATCACATCGCCGGTTTCTGCCTGCTCAACGACTGGTCGGCGCGGGACATCCAGGCCTGGGAATACCAGCCGCTGGGGCCGTTCCTGTCCAAGAGTTTCATCACCAGCATTTCGCCGTGGGTGGTGACGGCCGAAGCGCTGGAACCGTTCCGTCGTGCGCAGCCGGCGCGCCCGGAAGGCGACCCGCAGCCGCTGCCTTACCTGTTCGACAAACGTGATCAGGCGGCCGGTGCCTTCGACATCGAACTCGAAGTGCTGCTGCTGACCGAATCGATGCGCGAACAGAATCTGCCGGCCCATCGCCTGACCCTCAGCAACACCCAACACATGTACTGGACCGTTGCGCAGATGGTGGCGCATCACAGCGTCAACGGCTGCCAGTTGCAGGCCGGCGACCTGTTCGGTTCGGGCACGTTGTCCGGCCCTGAAAGCGGTCAGTTCGGCAGCCTGCTGGAAATCACCGAGGGCGGTAAAAAGCCGATCGAACTGGCCTCGGGTGAGGTGCGTAAATTCCTCGAGGATGGCGACGAAATCATCCTGCGGGGACGTTGCAGCCGTGAGGGTTTTGCTTCCATCGGTTTCGGCGAGTGCCGCGGCAAAGTGCTGCCGGCGCGCTAAGAGGATCGGCCCATGGAACTCTATACCTATTACCGTTCGACCTCGTCTTTCCGGGTACGCATTGCGCTGGCGTTGAAGGGGCTGGATTACCAGGCACTGCCGATCAACCTGATCGCGCCGCAGGGGGGCGAACATCGCCAGCCGGCGTACCTGGGCATCAACCCGCAAGGCCGGGTGCCGGCCTTGCGCACCGATGAAGGCGAATTGCTGATCCAGTCACCGGCGATCATCGAGTACCTGGAGGAACGTTATCCACAGGTGCCGCTGCTGTCCAAAGACCTCGCCGCCCGCGCCCACGAGCGTGGAGTGGCGGCGGTGATCGGCTGCGACGTTCACCCACTGCACAACGTCAGCGTGCTCAATAAGCTGCGGCAGTTGGGGCACGATGAGGCGCAAGTGGTCGAGTGGATCGGTCACTGGATCAGTCAAGGGTTGGCGACGGTGGAGCAGTTGATTGGTGATAGCGGTTACTGCTTTGGCGAGCAACCGGGGCTGGCGGACGTTTATTTGATCCCGCAGTTGTATGCGGCCGAGCGCTTCAATATTTCCCTTGAGGCCTACCCGCGAATTCGGCGAGTGGCGGCGCTTGCGGCGACACATCCAGCCTTCTTCCTGGCCCATCCGGCGAACCAGCCTGACACCCCTTAATGGCTTCACATCGACCCAATGTGGGGCGATCAATGGATGATGGCGTTGGGCGGAAGGTGCCCCAGCCGCTCGGTCAGGCGAATCTGCTGAATCGGGTCGTCGCAGAGCAGCAGCGCGTGTTCCAGGTCAAAACGCTCGGCATTCGGGCAATCCAGCCGTTGATAGAGGCTGGCCCGGGCCAGGTAGTCGGAGGCGTTGGCGTTGCCCAGCTCCAGCACGCGCTCGGCGTCGATCAGGGCGTCGATGTAGTCATCGTTCGTGAGGTACAACTGGCGCAGGTTGCGTGACAGCCGTTGCAGCATCTGCGCAGGTTCGGCGGTCTGCAAATGCTCGGCGCTGAGCTGCATGTTCGGGCCGTACTGGCGTTGCAGCAGTTCACGGCAATCGTTGGGGTACAGCCGGCGCCCGCCGCACGGGTCGAGCAGGTGATCGGCGCCTTGCACCCGCAGCAGGAAATGCCCGGGGAAGTTGACCCCGACCATGGGGATTTCCAGTCTTCTGGCCAGCTCCAGGGCAATCAGGCCCAGCGCCAATGGCTGGCCGCGCCGGCGTTCCAGCACTTTATGGAGCAACGCCACTTGCGGGCGCAAGGGCGTGAAGTCGTCCTGGGCGAACCCCAGGTCATTCATGCGCCGCAACAACGGTTGCGCCAACTCATTTACCGGCAGCATCGGCAATCCGTAGCTGACCCGCTGTTGCAGGTCCTTGAAGTCCGCCAGCACAGTTTCGGGATTCAGCTCTTTATCGTGTTCGACGGCGATCCACAACGCCGCCTCGAACAGCGCGGGCGGTGATCGTTGCAGACAGTCGAAAAAGCGTTGGCGCGGGGTCATCAAAATCTCCGGGGAATGCCTCGTTTTAGCCCCGTCGCAGGCTTTCGTCCAGTGCTGAACACAGGCCGTAACAGGTTATGTCCGAAAACCTTTAAAGCCGCGCTGCTTATTCCTGTGCGCTTCTGCAATTTTTGTGCGCAAGCCTATACTGGCGACTACAAGAAGTGATTCGGGAGCCCTACGATGTTCGCTCTCATGCAAAGCACTCGCCTTGAATCGCTGCACCTGAGCGTCGATCCGGTCACCGGGTTGAAGGCGGTGATTGCCATCCATAACAGCCGCCTGGGACCTGCCTTGGGCGGGTGTCGTTACCTTGCCTACCCCAGCGATGAATCCGCGATCGAGGATGCTGTGCGCCTCGCCCAAGGCATGAGTTACAAGGCGGCCCTGGCTGGCCTGGCTCAGGGCGGTGGCGTTGCGGTGATTATTCGCCCGGCCCATGTGGAAAACCGCGCCGCAGTATTCGAAGCGTTCGGGCGCTGGATCAATCAGCTCGACGGTCGCTACATCACCGCCATCGACGCCGGCACCTCGGTGGCGGACATGGACTGCATCGCCCAACATACGCAATTCGTCACCAGCACCACCGCTGCGGGGGACCCAGCACCGCATGCCGCCATGGGCGTATTCGCCGGCATTCGCAGCACCGCCATGGCCCGCTTGGGCAGCGATAATCTGGAAGGGCTGCGCATTGCCGTTCAAGGCCTGGGCAATGTTGGTTATGCCCTGGCCGAGCAGCTGCACGCTGCCGGCGCCGAGCTGCTGGTCAGCGACATCGATCACGGCAAAGTACAACTGGCCATGGAGCAGTTGGGCGCTCATCCGATCGCCAACGAAGCGCTGCTCAGCACCCCTTGCGACATTCTCGCGCCTTGTGGCTTGGGCGGTGTGCTTAACAGGACCAGCGTGACGCAGTTGCGCTGCTCGGCGGTCGCAGGTTCGGCCAACAACCAACTGACCCATCTGGAAGTCGCCGATCAGCTGGAACGCCGGGGCATTCTGTATGCGCCGGATTACGTGATCAACGCCGGCGGGCTGATCTACGTGTCGCTCAAACACCGTGGGGAAGAGCTGACGACCATCACCGCGCACCTGTCGAAAATCAGTTCACGGCTGACCGAAGTCTTTGCCCATGCCCAGGCGGAAAAACGTTCTCCGGCCAGGGTAGCGGATGAGTTGGCAGAGAAAGTGCTGTACCGGTAAACGTTTGAATCGATAAAGGAGTGAGTGCCTATCCGGCCAACTTGCTCCCCAAGCCCTGCGCCACAAACGTCGGGCCTGACAATCGCACGCCGACCCCGCGTGCCAGGAGCCCTGTGATGCTTCACAAGGTTGAGCTGCCCTACACCCGTTTTTTATCCCCTGACGGCCAGGTGCTCTGCGATCTCCCTCCCTGGGCCGACGACTTCAATCTGTTGACGCGCTTGTATCGGCAGATGGTCCTGACCCGCCTTTTTGACCAGAAAGCGGTCGCCCTGCAACGCACCGGGCGCATCGGTACCTACGCGCCGACCCTGGGCCAGGAAGCCATTGGCGTTGCGGTCGGCAGCCTGATGCACGCCGAAGACGTGCTGATCCCGTATTACCGCGACACCGCCGTGCAACTGATGCGTGGCGTGCGCATGGAAGAAATCCTGTTGTATTGGGGCGGCGATGAGCGTGGCAGCGACTTTGTCGACCCGGCGGTGGCGCAGGATTTCCCGATCTGTGTGCCGATTGCCACCCAGGCCCTGCATGCCTGCGGCGTCGCCAGCGCATTCAAGATCCGTGGCGAGCATCGGGTTGCCGTCACCACCTGCGGCGATGGCGGCACCAGCAAAGGTGATTTTCTCGAGGCCCTCAATGTCGCTGGCGCCTGGCAGTTGCCGGTGGTGTTCATGGTCAACAACAACCAATGGGCGATTTCGGTACCGCGACGAATTCAGTGCGGCGCTCCCACGTTGGCGCAGAAAGCCATTGGCGCCGGGTTCCACGGTGAGCAGGTCGACGGCAACGACATACTCGCCGTGTATGACCGCGTGCAAGCGGCCCTCGAACGGGCGCGCCACGGCAAAGGCCCGGTGTTGCTCGAATGCCTGAGTTATCGCCTCGGCGATCACACCACGGCCGACGATGCCACACGCTACCGGTCGGCGGACGAAGTCAAGCAAGCCTGGCTCGAAGAACCGATCAAACGTCTGCAGCGTTTCATGGTCGGGCAGGGCGTGTGGGATGAAAGTCGCGAGCAGGCGCTGATCAGCGAATGCCAGGGGTTGGTGCAGGTTGCTGTGGATAACTTCGAAGCGGCGGGCCTGCAGGCGCCGGCATCAGTGATCGATCATGTCTACGCCCAGTGGCCACAAGCCCTGGCCGAGCAGCGTGAAGACTTCCTCGAACGAGTGGCGCGCCGGACGGGAGGTTCGGGCCATGAGTAACGGTAAGGTAACGCTGCTGGAGGCGGTGAATCTGGCGTTGCATCGGGCCATGCGCGAGGACGAGAACGTTATCGTCCTCGGTGAAGACGTCGGGGTGAACGGTGGCGTGTTTCGCGCCACGCTGGGCCTGCGCGACAGCTTTGGTTTCAAGCGGGTAATCGATTCGCCGCTGGCCGAAACCATGATCGGCGGGCTGGCAGTGGGCATGGCGGCCCAAGGCTTGAAACCGGTGGTGGAAATCCAGTTCATGGGGTTTATCTACGCCACCATGGAGCACCTGGTGTCCCACGCCAGTCGCATGCGCAACCGCACGCGCGGGCGGCTCACCTGCCCGATGGTGCTGCGCTCGCCGATGGGTGCAGGGATTCGTGCGCCGGAACATCACAGCGAAAGCACCGAAGCACTGTTTGCGCACATTCCGGGGTTGCGGGTGGTGATCCCGTCCTCGCCGGCCCGGGCCTATGGTTTGTTGCTCGCGGCCATCGACGACCCGGACCCGGTGATCTTTCTCGAACCGACCCGACTCTATCGCATGAACCCGCAACCGTTGTTGGATGACGGCAAACGCCTGCCGCTGGACAGCTGTTTCACCCTGCGCGAAGGCAGCGACATCACCTTGATCAGTTGGGGCGCCAGTGTGATGGAAACCCTGCAAGCCGCCACGGCGTTGGCCGAGCAGGGCATCTCGGCGGAAGTGATCGATGTCGCCAGCATCAAACCGTTGGACCTCGACACGATGGAGGCCTCGGTGCGCAAGACCGGTCGCTGCGTGATCGTGCATGAGGCGCCGCGCTCCTGCGGGGTCGGCGCGGAAATCGCCGCCAGTCTCTACGAACGGGTGTTTCTGCAGTTGCAGGCACCGATCCAGCGAGTCACCGCGCCGGACATCCCGCCACCGCTGTATCGACTGGAATCGCTGTACATGCCTGGCGTCGAGGACATTCTTCACGCCTGTGACACCGTGTTGCGCCACGCCTGAAGAAGCCCTTGAAGAAACGCCAGAGGCCGAGGAGATTGCGATGAAATATTTCAAACTGCCGGATCTGGGCGAAGGCTTGCAGGAGGCGGAAATCGTCCGCTGGCACGTCAAGGTCGGCGATACCGTCAAGGCTGACCAATTGCTGGTGTCGGTGGAAACCGCCAAGGCGCTGGTGGACATTCCCGCGCCTTACGACGGCGTGGTGGCGAAAACCTTCGGCGGCGAGGGCGACATCCTGCATGTGGGGGAGCCGTTGCTCGGTTACGAAGGCGAAGCGGATGCGGGCACCGTGGTCGGACGGCTTGAGGGCGGCGGCACGAATCAGGAGGATGCCTTTTTTATCGGCACCGCGCCTTCGACCCGCGAATACCTGGCGAACCGCGCCACGCCAGCAGTGCGTCAATTGGCGCGACAACTGGGCGTTGAACTGAGCGCCTTGGTCGGCTCCGGCCAGGACGGTCAGATCACCCGCAGCGATGTGGAAAATGCGGCCCAGACGGAACGCGAGCGTTTCGGCGGTGAGAAGCTGCGCGGTGTGCGGCGCAGCATGGCGCTGAACATGGCCAGGTCCCATGCCGAAGTGGTGCCGGTGACGATTTTCGGCGATGCCGATCTGCATCGCTGGGGGCAGGCGCGAGAACCACTGATTCGTCTGGCCAAAGCCATGGCGGCGGCCTGCGCGGTGGAGCCAGTGCTCAATAGCGGCTTCGATGGCAAAACCCTGTCGCTCAAACAACACGAACGGCTCGACCTGGGCATTGCCGTGGATACACCGGACGGTTTGTTCGTGCCGGTGCTGCGCGATGTCGGCAATCGCACGTCGGCGGATTTGAAAGAAGGTGTGATGCGCCTGCGCGCCGATGTGCAGGCGCGTTCGATTCCGCCCAAGGAAATGATGGGTGCGACCCTGACTCTGTCGAATTTCGGCACCTTGTTCGGTCGCTACGCCAACCCGGTGGTGGTGCCGCCGCAAGTGGCGATCCTCGCCGCCGGGGCGATCCGCGATGAACCGGTGGCGGTCGAGGGGGCGGTGGCGGTGCATCCGATCCTGCCGCTGTCCCTGACCTTCGATCACCGCGTGGTCACCGGCGGCGAGGCGGCGCGGTTCTTCAAGGCGTTGGTCGACGCACTGGAGCAGCCTGACGCCTGATTTTCTGCGGGCATGAAAAAGGCCCTGAGCCATTGGACTCAGGGCCTATTCAATTCGGGCATTGCTTACTTCGGCGTCTTGGCGGCTTTGGCTGGCTTGGTCGGCTCAGCTTGCTCCACTTCAACAGGTGCAGCCACTTCAACAGGTTTAGCGACTTCAGCCGGCACGTTGAGCAATTCGGACAGTGCGTCCGGCTGGCTCTTGAACGCCTTGGCGAACACGTCGCGGTTCTTCGCCATGTAGATCCCGGCTTCTTCCACTTGCTGCTCGGTCAGGGACGGAACGGCTTTTTGCAACACTTCAGCCAGCAATTCGGCCAGTTCGAGCATTTTGTCATGACGGTCAGCTTCGGCTTTATCCATGAACAAGCGCTCCAGATCTCGGCTGCTGCGGTATACCACTTCGACGGCCATTCACCACCTCACATGCCTTCACATTTAGTTGTCTTTGCGACTACTGTATCTATATACAGCGAAAAGGATAAGCGAATCCCTGAGCTTTGGGTAGTGGCTTTTTAATGTAGACCGGATTCGGGGTTTGTCAGGTGAACGGTGGCGCTCCATTCGCGGCTACAGGTTTGGTGTTGACCTGCGACCAAACGCCACGGAGCGTGTTTTAAAGCACCTCGCCATCATGTGGCAGGCAACCCCTGGCCTTTTTTCTGCATGCAGAACAACCGTCACGTCCAACCCGCATCATCCGCTCGAACCGAGCTAAGGAACAATCATCGTGAAAATCAACTGGGCCGAGAACCTGCGGCAGAACGTGCACCAACTGGCCGAGTCCCTGGGCAACCTGTTCGTCGAGACCTTCCACTACCTGGCGCTGTTCGCCATCGGTGCGGTGACTGCCTGGGCGGCGGTCATGGAGTTCATCGGGATGCTGGAACAGGGGCACATCAAGATCGATGACATCCTGTTACTGTTCATCTACCTGGAACTGGGGGCGATGGTCGGGATTTACTTCAAGACCAATCACATGCCGGTGCGGTTCCTGATCTACGTGGCGATCACCGCGCTGACACGGCTGCTGATCTCCAACGTCTCGCACCACAATCCGCCGGACCTGGGGATCATTTACCTGTGCGGCGGGATCCTGCTGCTGGCGTTTTCGATTCTGGTGGTGCGTTATGCCTCGTCGCAATTTCCTTCGGTGAAGATCGAACACCCGCAACGCAAGATCGGTGCGGGTTCCGGTGAACATCCCGAAGTGGAGAAGGGCGAACTTTAATACCCGATTTCAGGTCGGGGCCGGGCTTTGGCCTGTGGCGGCGGCAGCTTACGGTTGTCGCCGTCGGTCATGGCTTCGAGGATGGCCACGGCGCATTGACCCTGTTCGATGGCGATGCCGAATTGAATGCTTTGCACCAGGCGTTTGAGGCGCTTGGGGTCATTGCGTTGTTCGGCGCTGATCATCCGTTTAGCCACCACGCGGCCAGCGTTGGAGAGGGTCAGCATGATGCTGCCGTCCAGGCCCTGGATGCTCAGGTTGATTTGATAATCCGCTGCAAAAGCATCGGTAATGAGC